>WLNA01000029.1 GCA_009726065.1 Actinomycetota bacterium | reverse complement strand
GCGGGACCCCGATCTCTTAGTGATGACGGCAACACCTATTCCTCGCACCGCCGCCCTAGTGCTGTTCGGAGACCTCGACTCCACGATCCTGGACGAACTGCCGAGTGGGAGACGACCGATAACTACGGCGTGGGCCAAGAGCGCCGACGTCGAGGCTGCGGCCTGGGAGAAAGTACGTAGCGAAGTCGCGGCCGGTCACCGGGCCTTTGTCGTGTGCCCGCTGGTTGAGGGTTCGGAGAAGATTGAGGCCGCCAGTGCGGTGGCCGAACGAGATCGACTGGCCAGTCACGAACTCAGCGGGCTGAACGTGGGCCTCCTCCACGGACAGATGAAAGACGTCGAGAAGGAAATGACGATGGAGCGATTCCGTCGGGGTGACCTCGACGTGCTGGTCGCCACCACCGTGATTGAAGTCGGTGTCGACATTCCCGAAGCGACCGTCATGGTTATCGAAGACGCCTGGCGATTCGGTATAGCTCAGCTGCACCAGTTGCGTGGTCGTGTTGGGCGGAGTTCCCTGGAGAGTTTCTGCTATCTCTTTGGCGATCCGAGCACGGCCGACGGTGCGACCCGCCTTGAAGCGTTGGTTGCGTCGCACGATGGTTTCTATCTGGCCGAAGTCGACCTCGAACTACGAGGTGAAGGCACGCTGCTAGGTGTCCGTCAGCGCGGGCGCAGCGACTTGAAACTGGCCTCGCTCGCCCGAGATGGCGAACTCCTACTGCTGGCCCGTGAGGTGGCTAACGATTTGGTCGCAGCCAGCGTGAACCTGGCCAACCACCCCGAACTCGTCGAGGAGCTCCGGCTCTTCATCGATGAAGATGAAGCGGCCTTCTTGTTCAAGTCGTAGCGCTCGGGAATCTGCTCCATTGCGGCACCCAACTTCTACGATTGAGTCATGACAGAGAGTGCGGCTCCAACCCGTCGCGAGATGCAACGCGCCGAGACGGACAAGCAGATTCACGATGCGGCACTCCGTCTGCTCGCGACCTCGGGAACCGATGGGTTGTCCCTCCCGGCCATCGCCCAGGCGTCGGGTTTTTCGACTGGTCCGATCTACTCCCGCTTCGGAGGTGCTGATGACGTCATTGTCGTCCTGTGGGACCTGTACCTACGCGACGAGCTCGTCCGTGTCATCACGCTCCAGCTGTCATGGGTCAACGGGAGCGGCCCGATAACAGACGATCTTCGTGAACTCTACGAAGCACCAGGCGACGTGGTCAATGCGCTGATTGAGGTGATGGCGACGCTTCGTCGCTATTCCTTTGCTCGAGAAGTCGTGCAACCACAAATCCAGGAGATATTGGCCGATGCCGCGATGCGGTATCCCGAAATGCCCGATTCGATTTTCAAAATGCAGATTGGCTATCTACTCGGGTCAATTTTCGCTCGGCCGATTTTTGCCCCAGTTCTGCTTGACCACCTTTTCGAGGGACTAGAAATCACCAGGCGGCTGGCAGACAGCCGCCACGCGTGGGACGCTCGCACGAGATCCAAAGCTTCGGTTCCATTCACAATTCCCGAAATTGATGGAGAAGCAAACGTTCGGCGAGAATTCATTAGGGGAGCGCTCGAAACCATTGCCGTAACCGGAGTTGAGGGAGCCTCGGCCCAACGAATTGCCCGAGCGGCTGGTTACGGTTTCAGTACGGCGTACAGCTACTTTAAGAGCAAGCACGAGCTCGCCGACGAGGCGCTGAAAATTGTCATTGGCCAGGTGTTTAGCCTCAATCATCAATCGTACGTTCTCGTCGATCACCAGGAGTTTGTCAGGAGAATCATTGCAGTTCAACGCGGAGCACTCTCGGAGCAGGGACGCCTCCTGCGACAATTGCGCGTGGAATCCGTGGTGGCGGCAAGGCACTCCACGGTATTGAGTCGCCACGCTCAGGTTGCCTTTACTGACGTCATCGAAAATGCGAAGCGACTGGGTGAAGTGAGGGGTGATGGAGAATTTTCACGCCTCGCTACCTGGACCATCATTGCGACCCACGCCTTCGCCGTCCCACTGCTTTCGGGTTGTAGTCACTACGGCAATGACATTGATTGGACCCCAGTCGCCGAGCAACTCTTCTTCGTCCGTGACAATTTTAAGGCGTAACCCTGTAAACAGTCGGTAGGCCTGACGAGGTGGCCTAGCCTGAGGTCGTGCGAGTTATCGGAGGCTCGGCCCGGGGCCGACAACTAAAAGCCAAGTTGCCACCCACGGTGCGTCCTACGACCGATATGGCCCGTGAAGCGATCTTCTCGATGGTCGAGTCGCGCGGTGGCGTGGAAGGTCTCGTAGTGGCCGATCTCTACTGTGGTTCCGGTGCCATGGGTATCGAGGCGATGAGCCGAGGTGCGATTGCCTGCTACTTCGTGGACTCTGACGGAGCCTGCCTCGCGGCAGCCAAGACCAACTGGGAGGCGCTGAATCTGCCCGGCACCGTACATTTTGTGAAGGCCAACTTGCCGAAGTGGGCCGTGCCGGCCGAGGTGGGGGTCGTCTTTGCCGACCCGCCCTACGGCCCCCTCGATATTGATGTCCTGCTGGGCAGTTCCAAGGCCGAGATGGCCATAATTGAAAACGATCGCTTCGCTACCGCCCCGGCCGGCTGGACAGTTCAAAAAGAGAAGCGGTACGGCACTACGCTCGTCACAGTGTTAGTGACCGATGGAGAGGATGCGTCGTGACGGTTGGCTTAATTCCCGGTTCCTTCGACCCTTTCCACAACGGCCACCTCGAAGTCGTCGAGCGCGCTTCACGTATCTTTGATGAGATCGTGGTCGCCGCAATCCGCAATCCGCAAAAGTCTCAGGGGTTCTTTGACCTCGAAGAGCGCCGCGAAATGATTTCGGAGTCCTGCGCACACATTAAGAACGTTCGGATTGTGTCGATTGCCACTCTGCTCGTAAATGTCGCACGCGACGTCAACGCCACGGCCATCGTGAAGGGTCTGCGAGCCGTCTCAGACTTTGAGAGTGAACTCCAGATGGCCCAGATGAACCGATCGCTGTCGGGCGTCGAGACCCTCTTCATCCCCAGCAGTTCAAGCCACTCCTTTATCGCTTCCAAACTGTTGCGAGAAGTGGCCCGTTTTGGTGGCGACGTGAGTCCGTTCGTACCCGGACCAGTTATGGAACGATTCAAGGTGAGATTTACGGAGGAGACCCTGTGAGCAAATTTCTTGGATTCGACTACGAAGGTGAAGAATCGGGCGAGGAGATGCCGATCTTCCAGAACGCATCGCCTACGGCCTCTTTTGACCAGGTGCTTGAAATACTCCTCGGCGAACTCGAAGGTTCGTCCAAGATCCCTTTCTCCTCGACGGTAATGATTCAGCGCGAAGTCGTCGTGGGACTCATTGATGAGCTCCGCAATGCCCTGCCCGAAGAGCTGCGTCGGGCCGATCGTATTAATCGTGACCGTGACGCCATCTTGCAGGCCGCCGAGGACAGCAAGACCCAGATGCTGGCCACGGCACGCCGTGAGTCCAACGCCCTCGTGGAAAAGCAGGCCATTGTCGAGCGTTCCAAGGAGCGGGCTCGTGAAATCATGGCTGATGCCGAGGACAAGATTCGTACTCGCACCAATCAGGCCAATGAGTACATTCAGCGCGAACTGGGTAAGTACGACAACTACTTGACCAAGATGCACGCCATGACCTTGGCGCAGCGCGAGAAGTTGCGTGCCGATCCCAACCCCTTCGATGTGGAGTACCTCGAGAACCGCGCTCCGGTAACTGGTTTCGAGGCCGCCTCGATGGACGATGGTGACCTCAGTACGGCCTTCTTGGCGCCGGAACCGTTGTCGAACTCGTTCTACGACCCCGACGACCTCTAGGCCGTGACGTCCCCCTACCTCGTTCCCGTGGCGGGCATCCTTCGCAATATCCCGGCCACGATGGAAGTGAATTTTGTCGCCCCCTTTGACGCAGCGCACGAATTTGATCCGCGGGGACCAGGGGAGTCCGATATTGCTAGCGAGGCCGAGGTGGCCGTGGCCGGCCGTCTGGAGAGCTTCAGCGGCGGGATTCGTATGCGCGGGGTGCTGCGAGCCCCCTGGACCGGTATGTGTCGACGTTGTTCGTCGGCCGTTGAGGGAATTTTGGAGATTCCCGTCGATGAGCGATACACCGAAAAAGAGGGTGAAGACGAAGAGGCCTATTTTTTCGCCGACGACACGATCGATTTGAGCCATCTCGTACACGACGCCGTCTTTTTAGAGCTCCCGTTGGCCCCCCTGTGTCGCGAGGAGTGCCAGGGCCTCTGCACCATCTGTGGCACTGACCGTAATTTGAGCCCCTGTAGTTGCCAGACGGCAGTTGACCCGCGCTGGGCTATGCTGTCAGAACTTCGTTTCGACGACGATACGTCGGCGGAAAGCAACTAAGCAACGGCGAGTTTGGCTCGCCGCGACGAAAGAGAAGAACGATGCCAGTACCTAAGAGAAAATCATCAAAGGCCCGTTCGCGAGCCCGCCGTGCCTCTAACTGGCGCCTGGAGCTCCCGAGCCGCAGTAACTGCCCACAGTGCTCCGTCGCCAAGCTGCCCCACGTGGTGTGCCCCCAGTGTGGTTGGTACAAGGGTCGTGTGGCCATAGAGGTCAACTGAGTTGACACTGCCCTTAGCCCTGGATGCCCTGGGCGGGGATCACTCGCCGCATGAGATTGTGGCGGGCGCCCGACGCGCGGTCGACGAACTCGGTCTCAACGTCATTCTCGTTGGACCCCCTGATCTGATTGGCGACCCGATGGGTCTCGAGGTCTACCCCTGCACGGAAGTCATCGGCATGGACGAAGATCCCGCCGCCGGCGTCCGAAAGAAGAAGGACTCCTCGCTCGTTCGCGCCGCCGAACTCGTTCGCGACGGCAAGGCCTCGGCCATGATTTCGGCCGGCAACACTGGCGCCACTATGGCCGCCGCGCTGCTGCGCATGGGTCGGCTACCCGGTGTAGTGCGCCCCTGTATCGCCACCCCGCTGCCCAATCCTGGCCGGGCACCCACGGTGATGGTCGACGCCGGTGCCAATGCCGAGTGCACGCCGGAAATGCTGGTGCAGTTTGCCCAGATGGCTAGTGCCTTCTCGCGGACTCGTTTCGGTATTGCCGAGCCCAAGGTCGGCCTGCTCTCGATCGGCGAAGAATCGACCAAGGGAACTCCGCTCGTCAAAGAGACCCACCAGCTGTTGGCGGCCCTTCAGGGGTTGAACTTTGTCGGCAATGTCGAGGGTCGAGACCTGATTCCTTCGCCAGTTGATGTCATCGTTACCGATGGCTTTACCGGCAACGTGGCCCTCAAGACCCTCGAGGGCTCCCTCAAGTTCATCCTTGGCAAGTTGCTCGAAGTTATCGGGACCGATGAGATTACGAAAGAGGCCGGCAACGCCCTCTTCCCCTACCTCTTGCCACTCGTGGGTGACCTCAGCCCTGAGACCCAGGGTGGCGCCATGCTCCTCGGCCTCGACGGCATCTGCGTCATTAGTCACGGCTCCTCGAACGCCACGGCCATCATGAACGCGCTCCGCGTGGGAGCCGAAATGGCTGACGCGGGAATTGTCGAGACGCTGCGCACCACGATTCGCCCTATTTCATAAGGGAAACCACGAATCGGGGACAAAACTTCGTAGTATGGGTCCACCGGTACGCAAAGGAGCTCATATGCCCGCCGAAACGCCTAACAATCAGCCCGTTACACGGGACGAAATCCTGAGCATTATTCAGGCGCAACTGGGGGAAATTCTCGAAAAGGACGGCTCGTCCATTGGATTAGCGGACACCTTTGAAGCCCTCGATGCCGACTCCTTGGCCCTGATTGAATTGGTGGAAGCCCTCGAAGACGAACTGTCCGAGCGGGCCCCAGGCTTTCACATTGATGACGAGGACTTGGAAGCGCTCAAGTCCGTTGGCGATGCCGTCGACTACGTCGCCGCCAAGCTCCAGGTCGCCTAGGGAGTTCGTGGTCGTCCTGACTTCAGCACTCGCTGCGCTGGCCCAACGCCTTGGCCTCGATGAAGCCAGCCCCTCGTTTCGGAGGGCCTTGACTCACTCGAGCTACGCCTCCGAGCACGGCGAGGCATCCAATGAACGGATGGAGTTTCTCGGAGACGCCGTCGTCAATTTGGCGATTGCCGATGCCATCCTGCGTGACCACCCCGAACTCGACGAGGGCACCGGTTCACTGGCCCGTAGTCGCGTCGTGAATGAACCGACCTTGGCGCGCGCCGCCGAGTCGTTGGGCGTTCCCGAGGTCATGCGTCTGGGCAACGGGGAGCGAAAGAGTGGTGGTGCGACACGACCTTCACTACTCGCCGACGCCTTTGAAGCGCTGATTGCCGCTACGTACCTTGACTGCGGGGCCGAACGGGCTATCGCCGTAGCCCAAGAACTCCTGCGAGACGAGTTGGCCAATGCCGTCCTCTCACCGCACGCCGCCGACCCGAAGAGTCAACTGCGCCACTGGGCCGAAGTTGGTGGCCGGGGTCTGCCAACCTACGAGGTCGTTGGCAGTGGACCCGACCACGACCCGACCTTTACGGCCGTAGTCAAGATCGATGGAGTCGTACGCGGCACCGCAACGGGACGTTCGAAGAAGGTGGCCGAAGCTTCGGCCGCCCTCATAGCGTGGGAGGGGCGCGACAATGCCTGAATTACCTGAGATTGAAGCCATACGAGTAGTACTCGCCAAGGAGTTGGTGGGCAAGAAGATCAAGACCATCGCAATTACAAACGGCAAGTTGGTGGGTCGCCACAAGACGGCCAAAGAGTTCCGGGCCCACTTGGAGGGTCACGCCATTAAGGGTGTCACGCGTCTGGGCCGCAATCTCTTAATTGCCCTCGACGATGCGGCCACACTCGTTATTGATCCCGGTCCGACTGGTCAGCTGCTGCGTGCGAAGGGTCCTAAGGACGCCAAACCAAAGCACACGCAGGCCGTATTTACTTTTTCGCAGGGACCCGAACTCCGCTTTGTCGACGCCAACGCCACCAGTGAGATGTACGCCTCGGTGAAGCCGGCCGAAGGAGAGGTAACCGTTCTCAATAAGTTCGTTGATCGGCTTGCTCTGTCCGAAGATGGCAAGGTCATTCGCCGAGCCATTCCCGAACTGGCAACCCTCGGCTTGGATCCCGTGATCGATCAGTTCGGCTGGGATCGTCTCGGCATCGTGCTTCAAGTGGCCAAGCAGCCGATCCAGGCGGTGCTGAAGGATCAACGACTCGTTGCCGGTCTCGGGGACGTGTACGCCGCTGAGACGCTGTTCACCGCTGGTGTGCGCGAGGATCGCTCTTCGGAGACTCTGACCTCAGTTGAGGCTCGCCGCCTCCACCGAGCCCTGATTGAAGTTCTCGCCGAGGGTCTCAAGTTGGGGGGCACCACCGTGGAGCCTGAAAACTGGGTCGACCCTGATGGCAAGGGTGGTGGCTACCAGTCGCACCTCCAAGTCTTCGGCCGAGAGGGTGAACCTTGCACACAATGCCGGACCAAGATCCAGCGTTCGGTGACCCCGGACTACGTCGCGTTTTACTGCGCCCGCTGTCAGGCGTAGATTTACAGGTGGTCGTATGTCGGACGATCACCCCAGGTAGTTCCCACGTAAAGATTGGTAGCGTCGTCCGATGTTTTTGAAGCGCCTCACAATGAAGGGTTTTAAGTCCTTCGCCGACGCCACCACGCTGGAATTCGAACAGGGCGTTACGGCCGTAGTTGGCCCTAACGGTTCTGGAAAATCCAATGTCGTTGACGCCGTCGCCTGGGTCCTCGGGGCGCAGAGCGCCCGAGCCCTGCGCTCAGGGAAAATGGAAGACGTCATCTTCGCCGGAACGGCCAATCGCCCCGCCCTAGGGCGCGCCGAAGTCACTCTGACTCTTGATAACGCCGACGGCCGTTTGCCGATTGATGGCGCCGAGGTAACGATTTCGCGCACGCTCTTTCGTAACGGTGACAGCGAGTACGCCATCAACGGCACCACGTGTCGCCTACTCGACATCCAAGAACTCCTGAGCGACTCGGGTGTTGGTCGCCAGCAGCACATGATCATTGGTCAGGGTCAGCTCGACTCGGTCCTCAACTCTCGCAGTGAAGACCGCCGTGCCGTTATTGAAGAGGCCGCCGGTGTCCTAAAGCACCGCCGCCGTAAGGAACGGGCCGAGCGTCGCTTGGGTCAAACTCAGGAGAACCTAGAGCGATTGGGCGACCTCGTTCGCGAGGTGCGTCGTCAGATGCGCCCCCTAGAACGCCAGGCCGCCGCGGCACGAAACTTTGCCGACGTGGACTCCGAACTGCGTAATGTGCGTCGCGCCCTCTACTCCGATCGCCTCCGCGTTTTTGAAACTCGTCGCGGTGAACTCGACGCCGTGTTGCGCACGTCAGATGGCCAAGGTCGCGAACTACGCAGTGAACTCGTACGTCTCGATGCCCAGGCGTCGGCCGCCGCCGCCGAAGTGGCCTCTCGTCGCGAAGAGCACCTGGCCTCCACCTTGGGTCAACTCCAAGGTCTGGCCGAACGCGTTCGCGGAACCCTCGGACTGATCAATGAGCGCCGCCGCTCCGTTCGAGCGACTCTCGAGGCATCGGCCGACGAAAACGTTGTCGCCAACCTCGAGGCCGACGCCGCCAAGCTCGCCGCCGACCTGCTGGAACTCACGACGGTCGAAGCGGAACTGGCTCCGCAGCGCGCCGAAATTGAAACCGCTCGCACCTCACTCGGTGAAGCCGAAGACCAGTTCGAAGCCACCTGGGGTGATGCCGCCGCCGGTCAGCCTGAGGCCTCGCTCGCTCGCGTGCAAGAGCAGGCCGAGATTGTCCAACGTTCCGTCGACACGGCACGCCAGGCCCTCGGGCGAGTCAACGCTCGTCGCAGTATCGCCACCAGTCGGGCCGAAGAGGTTCGTGCCGCTCGCGAAACGGCCGTTAACTCCCGTGGTGAAGCCGAGCGCGCTGTCACCGAGGCCACCGTGGCTCACGGCCACGCCACCGTCCAAGAACGCGAAGCCGAAGAGCGGCTCCGTGTCGTCGAGAGTGCACTGCGCGAACTGACCGACACGGCCGCCCGCACGCAGGCCCGCGCCGAAGCCCTGGCCCGCGCGCTGGAAGAGTTCTCGGGTGCCGGTGGCCGTTCAATTATTGGCGAGCTCGAGGGTGTGCTCGGTGCCTTCCTTGATCTGGTTGAAGTGGAGCCCGGCTGGGAGAAGGCCGTGGAGTCAGCCGCTGGAGCATCCCTTGGAGCAGTCGTCGTTGATGGCCGCACGTCGGCTCACGCCGCGCTGAGTGCCCTTCGTCGCGATGGTGGCGCCGGGCTGATCCTGCCCGCCGTCGCGGCCACGGGGGAACGCCCCAGTGCGCCCGCCGGCTGTGAGTCACTTCGTTCACGCGTCAGCGTCCGTCCCGGAACGTCTGACGATGTGGTTCGGGTCCTCGACGCTCTCTTCGCCCGCGCCTTCGTCGCTCGCGACTGGGAGTCGGGTATCGACGTCGCCCTCAGTAACCCTGACCTGATCGTCGTTACGGCCGATGGTGACCGCTTCGCCGCCACTGGTTGGCGTGTGGCCTCGGGTCGCGCCGTCGTTACCCGTAGCTCGGTCGAAGATGCCCACGTCGTCGCCCGCGCCGCCGCCGATGACGTGGAACCGGCAACGGAGGCTGCGCTGAAGGCCCGCACCGCCAACAATGAAGCCCGCACCGCTGTACGCGAGTCACTCAATACGTTGACCAAGGCCGAGGCAACATTGGACCGCTGGACGAAGGAAGGGGCCCGTCTTGAAGCGGAACTCTCGACCGTCGAAGCCCTCGTGATGTCATCATCGACGGAAGCCGCAGAGGCCACAGAAGCTCTCGGTGAGTTGGAATTTGAACTCTCGACGCTGCTCGAACAGTTACCGTCCCTCGAACTGGCTGTTTCGGAATCATCCCAGCGGGCTGCGTGGGCCGATGAGGCGCGAGTCACACTCGAAGCCCACCGGGTCCAGGTCGCCAACCTCCTCAGTGAAGTCGGCAAGCGCGAAGCCGAACTAGGGGAGCGCCGCCGTTTGATTGAATCGCGCCAGTCTGACGTGGAACGTCGCCTGGCCGGTCACGCCGCGGAACGGGCGGAAGCGACGGAGCGTCGCCAGTCGTTGGAGTTTGAACTGCAGTCTCTCGATCGCCTCGAAGTCATCGTGCGCCAAGCCGGTGATGACGTCCATCTCAACCAAGAGGCACTCGAATCGACCTATCGCGAACAGCTGGAAGCCTCACGGGCCGGGGCCGAACAGCTCGAGGCTCTTCGCCGGGAGCGCACCGTAACGGAAGCCCGACTCACCGAGTTGGGCGACACCGGTCGCAAGGCTGAAATTGAGCACGCCGAGTTGGCCATCAAGGTGACCACCCTCCATGACTCAATTCGACGTGACATCGAGATTGAGCCCGAAGAGCTGGGGCTGGTCGCCGCACCGGAACTGCCCGAAGGCGTGACTCTCGAGCACCGACTTGTCGAACTCGAGACGCGTATCAACGCCCTCGGTCCTATTAACCCGTTGGCTCTCGAAGAGCTGACGGCGCTGGAGTCGCGCTACCAGGAACTCGATGGTCAGGTGGCCGACGTTCGCCACGCCCGTCGCGAATTGCAAGAAGTAGTGCGTGCTCTCGACGAAGAGATTATGACGACCTTCTCGTCGGCCATGGCCGATGTCAACGAACACTTCTCGTCGCTCATTGCGATGCTCTTCCCCGGTGGTCAGGGCCGTTTGATGTTGACGGACGCCGAGGACCTCTTAAACACGGGCGTCGAGATCGAAGTGCGACCCATGGGTCGTAACGTTCGACGCGTCTCGTTGCTTTCCGGTGGTGAGCGTTCGTTGGCCGCACTGGCCTTCCTCTTTGCGGTCTTCCGCTCGCGCCCCAGCCCCTTCTACATGATGGACGAAGTTGAGGCCGCTCTGGACGACGTGAACCTCCAGCGTTTCTTGTCGCTCGTCGCGGACTTCCGGGATGAAGCTCAGCTGCTCATGGTGACTCACCAGAAGCGCACCATGGAATCGGCTGACGCCCTCTACGGCGTCACCATGGTTCCGGGTGCCTCATCGAAGGTCGTCTCGCAGCGAGTGAAGCGTACGAACGAATCGTGACTACCTACGTTCTGATTGTCGCCGCGACCCTCGTGGTTGTTGCGATTATCGGGCGTCGCGTTTTGCGCCGTCGGTCCGAGCGGATTCTGAGCGCACCAGCACACCAGCCACTGCCATCGATTTTGGTCGAGGAGCGCACCGCTCGTCCCGACTTAGTCACGGTCGATGATTCACTCTCTGGTCGTCTCGGATCCAGCCGCGGCGTCTTTGACCGAGTGCGTTCATCCAGCGGGCGGGGCTCGCTCTCTACCGAGCAGCTCGACCTCGTCGAAGAAGTACTACTGCGAAGTGACGTGGGTGTTACGACGACGCAGCAAATCCTGGAGCACCTCAAGTCCAAGGGGGCACCCGACGGACTGGTGGCGGCACTGCGCTCCCAACTTGTTTCTCTCCTCGAGGCCGGTGACCGTTCTCTCAACGCCACGGCCGACGATGGCCGCGTGGCCGTCTGGCTTTTTGTAGGAGTGAACGGAGTCGGCAAGACGACGACAATTGGCAAGGTGGCGTCGGCCCAAGTGTCCAGTGGACGCTCGGTCGTTCTCGCCGCCGGTGACACCTTCCGTGCCGCCGCCGCTGACCAGCTCGCGATGTGGGCCGAGCGAACCGGAGCCGACATCGTTCGCGGTGCCGAAGGATCAGATCCCGGAGCAGTTATTCACGACGCCATTGGTCGAGCTCACGCCCGTGGCGCTGACCTCGTCTTGGCCGACACGGCGGGCCGTCGCCACACCAGTACGAATCTGCTTGAAGAGCTGAGCAAAGTTCGTCGCGTGGCCGATCGGGTGCCCGGCCAGGTGCTCGAGACCATCCTCGTACTGGACGCCACCACGGGACAGAACGCCGTGAGTCAGGCTCGAGAATTCTTGGCTGCCGCCAACGTGACCGGACTAGCACTCACCAAGTTGGACGGGACGGCCCGCGGGGGGATTGTGGTGGCCTTAGCCCAAGAGTTCGGTCTTCCCGTGAAGCTCGTCGGGGTGGGTGAGGGGGTCGCCGATCTACGCCCCTTTGACCCTGTGGAGTTTGTCGACGCTCTACTCGAGGCCTGACGGTAGATTTCAAAGACCATGTTTGACGCACTCTCAGACCGTCTCGAGCGAATCGGGCAAAACCTCCGTTCTAAGGGCCGGCTATCGCCGGCCGATCTCGATGCGGCGTTAGGCGAAGTCCGTACCGCGCTCCTCGAAGCCGACGTTGAACTCAGCGTTGTTCGAGCCTTCATCGAGGCCGTTAAGACCCGTCTCGACGGAGTCGCCCTCAGTCAGAGTCTCTCGCCCGGCCAGCAGGTCATCAAGGCCGTTCACGAACAGCTCATTGAAGTGCTCGGCGGGACGAGTCTCAAGGTCACCTACGCCACGCATCCGCCGACCGTAATTCTCTTGGCCGGTCTCCAGGGTGCCGGTAAGACAACTACTGCCGCCAAGCTGGCCCGCTGGTTCAAGCAGCAGGGTCGCCAGCCCTACCTCATCGCCGCCGACCTCCAGCGTCCCGCCGCCGTCGAGCAGCTCCGCGTTCTGGGAAGCCAGATTGGCGTCGACGTCTTTAGCGCGTTGACCGATCCCGTTTCCGTCGCCCGTGACGGACTAGCTGAAGCAACGCGCATCGGCCGCGACGTGGTCATCATCGACACCGCCGGACGTCTCTCCATCGACGAAGCCCTCATGGCTGAAGTCAAGGCCGTGAGCGGCGCCACGAACCCGCACTACACGTTCCTCGTTATTGACGCCATGACCGGACAGGACGCCGTGCAGACGGCTCGCGCATTCCACGACACCTTGGAACTCAGTGGTCTGATCGTGACCAAACTGGACTACGACGCCCGTGGCGGTGCGGTTTTGAGCGCCCGCGGTGTTGTTGGTCGCCCCGTCGTCTTTGCCTCGGACGGCGAGAAGCTCGAGAACTTCGATCTCTTCCATCCAGACCGGATGGCCTCACGCATCTTGGGTATGGGCGACATCATGACGCTGATCGAAGAGGCCGAGCGCACTATGGACCAAGACGTCGTCGCCGACGCCGCCGGTCGCATGATGTCGGGTCAGTTCACCTTGGATGACTTCCTAAGTCAGCTCAACCAGGTCCGCAAGATGGGCTCGCTGGGCGGCCTCATGAAGATGATGCCGGGCATGAGCAAGGACATTCGCAAGGCGGCCGACAATATTGATGATCGCGACCTCAATCGAGTCGAAGCCATCATCAAGTCCATGACCAAGGCCGAGCGAACCAATCCCACGATTATTGACGGATCACGTCGAACCAGAATCGCCAAGGGTTCGGGCACCAATGTCGCAGCCGTGAATCAGCTCTTGAATCAATTCAAAGAGATGCAGAAGATGATGAAGCAGATGGCCGGCGGCGGCGGTTTACCCGGCCCGCTCGCCAAGTTGGCCCCCATGGCCGCACGGGCCCAAGCCGGCGGACAACTCCCTAGTGGTTTAGGGGGATTGGGCGGTCCCGCACCCTTCACGAGTCCGGCCAAGGGCGGCAGTAAGAAGAAAAAGAAGGGTGGGAGAGTGACCCCTCCCAAAAACCGGTAGGATATTCATTCTGTGTAGCGCCCTTGGCGCACATATCCGTTTTGTTTGAAGGGAATCGTTGTGGCAGTCAAGCTCCGT
>WLNA01000028.1 GCA_009726065.1 Actinomycetota bacterium | reverse complement strand
CGCTTTCGGCGACCGATGCCAATCGGTGGCTGCTGCGGTTAGTGCGACTCGCCACGGGACGTCCCAAAATCCTGGTCTTCTCCTACTCCTATCACGGCAGTGTCGACGAGACCTTCGTCGTGGTCGGTCCCAACGGCGAGGCCGTCTCACGACCTGGCAATGTCGCACCAGCCGTGGACCCCAGTACCACGACCCGGGTCGTGGAGTTCAACGACCTCGAAGGTCTGCGACGAGAACTGGTGCACGGCGATGTGGCGGCCGTGCTGACCGAGCCGGCCCTGACCAACATTGGCATTGTGTTGCCCGAGACGGGATTTCTGGAGGGCGTACGGGAGGCCTGTGACGAGACTGGCACCCTGCTCATTATCGACGAGACCCACACCTTCTCGGCCGGCCCCGGGGGAGCGACTCGTTTAATGAACCTGCGCCCAGACGCCATCACGATCGGCAAGTCCTTAGGCGGAGGGGTGCCCTGCGGGGCCTACGGGCTGAGCGCCGAACTGGCACAACGAGTCCAAGCCAACGTCTCGGCCGGTGCCGACATCGTCGATGTGGGTGGCGTTGGTGGCACGCTGGCCGGCAACGCCCTTTCCTTGGCGGCGATGAGAGCCGTTTTGGGCGAGGTTCTGACCGACGAGGTCTTTCCCGGCATGATCGATCTCGCCACCGAGTTCACGGCCGGAGTCCAGGCCACGATTGATCGACACGACCTGGCCTGGTCCGTTTCGCAGCTCGGAACTCGCTGTGAGTATCGATTCGCCAACCCCGCCCCGACCAGCGGGGGCGCCTCGGCTGAGAGTTACGACGCCGATCTGGAGGACTATCTCCACCTGGCCTGCGTCAATCGGGGTGTTCTGCTGACTCCTTTTCACAACATGGCCCTGATTTGCCCGGCGACGACACTGGCTGACGTGGAACGACACCACGAGGTCTTTGCCGAGGTCGTGGGAGCCCTCTTTCAGTGAGTTGGCGCAAGGTTCGTAGAATGGGTACATGTCGGCCTTCGTAGATTCGGCGCAACTGCACGCCAAGGCCGGAGACGGTGGCGCAGGATGCGTAAGTTTTCGCCGTGAGGCCCACGTGGCCAAGGGCGGTCCCGATGGCGGCGATGGCGGTCGCGGTGGCGACGTCTGGCTGGTAGCCGATCACAACCAGGCCTCCCTGCTCGGATTTCGCGACCACCCCTTCCATCGCGCTACTGACGGCGAGAACGGCACCTCGAAGCGCCAGCACGGCGCCGGCGGTAAGGACGTCTACGTAAAGGTGCCTATTGGCACTGTTGTGACCACTATGGACGGCGAAGTAATCGTCGACCTGGCCGGACCTGGTGATACCTGGCGGGCCGCCGAAGGTGGTCTCGGGGGCCAGGGCAACAACCGATTCCTCTCCAACCAGCGTCGGGCCCCGGCCTTTGCCGAGCAGGGCGAATACGGCGAAGAGAGCTGGTACAACTTGGAGCTCAAGTTGCGAGCCGACGTAGCGCTCATTGGTTTTCCCAACGTGGGCAAAACCACGCTCATCACACAGATCTCTAAAGCTCGGCCCAAGATTGCCGACTATCCCTTCACCACCCTCGTGCCCAACCTCGGCGTTGTGCGCTACGGCACCCGACCCGACCGGGCCGACGGCGGAACCGAGTTTGTGGTGGCTGATATCCCCGGACTCATCGAAGGCGCCGCCGAAGGACGGGGCCTGGGCCACGACTTTTTGAAGCACGTCGAGTACGCCCGCGTCCTGTGTGTCATGTTGGATATGGCGCCAGACGTCGTTATCTCACCCGAAGAACAGCTCCGTGTGCTCTTGCGCGAGCTGGGGGATTATCAGCCCGACATGTTGGATCGCCCTCGCATAATCGTCGGTTCACGCGCCGACCTCGGGCCCGACACGGAGCTACCCGAAGGTGTCGTGCCACTCTCCTCGGTCACCCGAGAGGGCATGCCCGCACTAGTCGCCAAGATGGCCCAGCTCGTCGATAGTGTCCGGCGTGATGAAAAACAGCGGGCTAGTCACGAAATCGTGGTGCACCGTCCAGTCGTCGAAACGGTTCGTGTGCAGCGACTCCGTGCCAACGAGTGGGAAGTGCTCGGCCGGCCCGTCCTGCGCGCCGTTCGTTTTCAAGATCTCACCAACGATGAAGCACTGGCCGAAGTCGTGCGCCGCCTGAAGGACCTCGGCGTTGACCGTCTCTTAAACCGAGCCGGGGCCGTCGATGGGGACCAGGTGACCGTCGGACAACTCTCCTTTGAATGGTTCCGCGACTCCACGGCCTCAGGTCTGGATCGTGGGGATCACCACCGGGCCACCCGCCGCGAGCGACTCGCTCGTCAGGGCAAGCTCAATGAACACGACGATTTCGATGATGAGTGATGTCGTTGTCATAAAGATCGGCACTTCGTCGGTGACGACGAAGGAGGGCCGCATCGATACCGAGGTCCTCGCCAACGTGGGTCTCGGTGTCACCCAGCACGTTCGCAGTGGTGGTCGCGTCGTCCTCGTCACCTCAGGAGCCATTACGGCCGGTTGGTCGGCCGTGGGTCGCGGGGCCGAGCGTCCTACTGATGGTCAGACTCTCCAGGCCGTCTCGGCCGTGGGGCAACCCCTCTTGATGGATGCCTGGCGCGTCGTCTTTGCGGCGCACGATCTGCCCGTCGGTCAGGTCTTGTTAGCACCTCACGACTTCGCGGACCGATCGCAGTATCTTCATGCGCGCGGCACGATTGAAGCGCTCTGGGGCCTTGGCATTGTGCCCATCGTGAATGAAAACGACGCCGTGGCCGATGAAGAGATTCGCTACGGCGATAACGATCGCCTCGCCGCCCTCGTCGCCAACTTGGTGGGCGCGACACGTCTTATCTTGCTGACCGACACCGCCGGCCTCCTAACGGGTGATCCCCGCTTGGACCCCAGCGCCACCTTGATTGCTGAGGTGCAGACTCTGGATGATGAGATTACGGCCGCCGCCTCGGGTTCAACCTCCGGGGTGGGCTCTGGCGGTATGGCCTCCAAGGTCGCGGCCGCCCGGATGGCGCAGTGGTCCGGTGTGACGACGGTTATCGCGCCGGCTCGTGCGGACCGTGTAGTGGAGCGAGTGTTAAACGAAGAGAGCGGCCTCGGCACCATCGTGCGTCCCCGGAGTGAACGACTCAGCGCTCGCAAGGCCTGGATTGCCTTCGCCCTACCCACGAAGGGTTCGCTCGTGGTGAATCAGGGAGCGGCCGACGCCCTAGAGCGTGATGGTCGCAGCCTGCTCGCCGTGGGCGTGATTCGCACCACGGGACAGTTCAGCGCCGGTGAAGCGGTGGAGCTCTACTCCGAAGCCGGTCGACTGATCGCCAAGGGTGTGGTTCGCGTGAGTCATGACGCCTTAGGTGAAGCCGATGTGGTCGTCCATCGAGATGAACTGGTTGTGCTGGTTTAGGGCCCAAGCACCCTTGGCTACGCTAAAACGATGACTCTCCCATCACTCCAGGACCAAGCGAACGATGTTCGCTTGGCCGCCCGAGTTATGGCGACCACTGAAAATCAGGTTCGCCGGGACGTTATTTCGACGGTGGCCGATCGACTGGGCGAACGAGCTGAGACAATCTTGACCATCAACGCCCAAGAAGTGGCCGCTTACGACGGTGAAGCCGCCGGCCTCGATCGACTCACGCTCACCCCAGCGCGCATTGGCGGCATCGTGACGGCCCTCCGAGACATTGCCGCACTGGGCGATCCGCTTGGCGAAGTCGTGGAAAGTGGCCGCCGACCCAATGGCCTCGAGGTATCGCGTGTTCGCGTGCCGCTCGGCGTCGTGGGCGTTATCTACGAGAACCGCCCTAACGTCACCATGGACGTGGCCGCGCTTTGTCTGCGCTCCGGCAACGCCGCGTTTTTGAGGGGCTCGTCCACGGCCCAACAGACCAATCTGGCACTGGTGAGCATCTGGCACGAAGTGCTCAGTGAGTTCTCTCTCCCGATTGCGTCTGTCACGCTGGTGGCCGACACCTCGCACGAAACGGCCGCAGCCTTCATGGGTCTGGTCGGCACCATCGACTGCCTGATTCCTCGTGGCGGTCCCCGCTTGATTGCGGCCATGCGGGAGCACGCCCGCGTGCCGTATGTGCTCGACGGTGACGGAAACTGTCACATCTACGTCGACGCCGACGCCGACCTCGCCATGGCCGCCGAAATTGTCAACAACGCCAAGTTGTCTCGACCGGGTGTCTGCAACGCCGCTGAGTCGCTGCTAGTACACGCCGCTGTAGCCGATACCTTCATCCCAGCGCTGACGAAGATCTTGCCCGGTGTAGAGATTCGTGGCGACGCCGCCGTCTGCACCCGATTGTCGTCGGCAAAGCCGGCAACCGACGAGGACTTCGCCACGGAGTTCCTCGGGCCAATAATTTCAGTAGCCGTAGTCGATTCACTCGATGAGGCCATCGCGCACGTCGCACGATACGGAACGGGTCACTCGGAGGCCATTGTTTCGCGGGACCCCGCGGCCCAGCAGCGCTGGATTCACGAGGTCGACGCCGCCGCCGTGGTAGTAAATGCCTCCACTCGTTTTATCGATGGTGGCGAGCTGGGCCTCGGCGGGGAAGTGGGCATTTCGACCCAGAAGCTTCACGCTCGCGGCCCCATGGGTGTTAAAGAGTTGACCTGCATCAAGTGGGTCGTTGTCGGAAAGGGACATGTTAGATGAGTTCAATTGATCCACGTCAGGAGTTGGCTGACCGTTTGGGCCTGGCCGAAGTGCCACCAGCCCGATTCGAAAACGTTGCCGAAGTTATCGAGAAGCTCCGCCAAAACGACTACCTCTCCGATGAGGCCATTGCCTCGGTCACCTTTTTGGCCGACCGACTCGCCAAGCCCGTCTTGGTCGAAGGACCGGCCGGAACAGGCAAGACGGCACTAGCCAAGGCCGTGGCCGACGCTGTCGGTGCCCGTCTCATTCGCCTGCAGTGCTACGAGGGCCTCGACGAATCCAAGGCCCTCTACGAGTGGAACTACCGCAAGCAACTGCTTCGTATCCAGGCGGGCCGCAGCGACTCGAGCACCGAAGACTGGTCGGCGCTCGAAGAGGACATCTTCGCCGAAGAGTTCCTGCTTACTCGTCCGCTGTTGGAAGCGATTTCGGCCACCGAACCGGTCGTTTTGTTGATTGACGAAATTGACCGCGTTGAACTCGAGACGGAAGCATTGCTCTTGGAAATCCTCTCGGAATACCAGGTCTCCATTCCCGAACTCGGCACGGTGAAGGCCAAGCAGATCCCCATGGTCTTTTTGACCTCTAACAACACTCGCGAACTCTCCGAGGCGTTGAAGCGGCGCTGCCTCTACCTCTACGTTGGCTACCCCGATGTCGAGCGTGAGCGTGACATCATCATCTCGCGCGTGCCCGGTATTTCAACGGCCCTCGCCGAGCAGATTGCCCGCGTTGTTCGTTCATTGCGAAACCTGGACCTCAAGAAGGCGCCATCGGTTTCGGAAACGCTCGACTGGGCCCGTACCCTCGTGCTCTTGGGTCGTGAAGAGATTGGTGAGGCCGATGCCGTCGCCACGCTGCACATCTTGCTCAAGTACCAGACCGACCTCGAAAAGGCCACTAAGGAATTAGTAGGCCGAGGCAAGGCTCTTGCGTAATCTTCTCGGCGAGTTCATCGTCGAGTTGCGAGCGGCCGGACTACCGGTATCGATGTCAGAACACGTCGACGCCGCACGGGCCCTCACGGCCATTGATATCTCAGATCGAGACATGGTGAAGGCCTGTCTGGCGGCCACGTTGGTGAAGAATGGCGATCACATGCCCGTCTTTTCCACGGCCTTTGACGTCTACTTCTCTAATCGACACGCCGACGCGTCTGACCTTGGAGAGATGGACGAAGAGTCGAGTAACGCAGACGAGACCAAGGGTGACGACCCGAACGCCACCGGTATGCGTGGTTCCGGTCGGAGTCGAGGCATGGGCGGTGGCGGTGGTTCATCGATGTCGGCTGAAGAACTGGCCGAGATGCTCTTTAAGGCCATGCAGTCCAATGACTTGAACTCCATGCGCTCGGGGGCTCGTGAGGCCGTTGATCGATACGCCGGCATGGAACCGGGTCGCCCCGTTGGCGGCACCTACTACCTCTATCGCACGCTGCGAAACCTCGATCTCGACACCCTGATGGACCGATTGATTGCCGCCGGTACCAAGGCCGATGCCGATGGCCTTGAGGAGCGACTCGTCAAAGATGAGGCCAAGGCCAAGGTTGAGGCCCTAAAGGCCGCCATCGAAGCTGAGATTCGCGAAAGGTTGGTCGATGACCGCGGGGCCGAAGCGCTCGGCAAGAGTGTCCGCAAGCCTCTCCCCGAAGACATTGACGTGATGCACGCCAATCGCGACGAGATGGCGCAGCTCGAACGTGCCCTCAAGCCCCTCAGCCGTAAGCTAGCCACCCGATTGGCGCGTCGTCGTCGTAAGCGTCGTCGTGGCCCTATCGATTTGCGCAGCACGGTTCGTCGCAGTCTCTCGACTGGTGGCGTGCCGATTGATCTTCGATTTAAGCCTCCCCACCCCGCGAAACCGGAGATTGTCGTTATCGCTGACATTTCAGGATCGGTGGCCTCATTTGCGCGCTTCACTCTCCACATGGTCCACGCCATCTCGTCCCAGTTCTCTAAGGTACGCAGTTTCGTCTTTGTCGACGGACTCGATGAAGTGACCCACCTCTTCGAGGAGAGCGACGATCCCGCCGAGGCGGTGGCCCGCATCAACTCTGAGGCCGACGTCATTGCTTTTGACGGCCACAGTGACTACGGTCGCGCTCTGCTTGTCTTTCACGAGAAGTACGCCAGCACGATAAATAAGCGCACCGCCGTCTTGATTCTTGGCGACGCTCGGAACAACTACCACCAGGCCCATGCCGAAGTGCTGGCCGACTTGAAGTTCCGCGCCCGCAACGTCTACTGGCTCAATCCCGAACCAACGAGTTACTGGAACAGCGGCGATTCGGTGATTCGCGAGTACGCGCCCTACTGCGACAAGGTTGTTGAGTGTCGAAGCCTTCGCCAGCTGGAGGCCTTCGTCGGAGATCTGGCGTGAGCCACGATCCAGTTCTGCCACCCGTTGGAATTCGCCAACGGGGTCCCGTAGTTTCCGGAACCCAACTCATGCTGATTCGCCACGGGGAGAGTGTGGCCAATAGTGCTGGCGTGGCCGGAGGAGCGCTCGGCGACGGAGGTCTGACGGAGTTAGGCCGACTCCAGGCTCGAACGTTGGCGACTCGCTTGACCTTGACCGGTGAGCTCAACGCGACCACGGCCCTCTACGTCTCAGCCCTCCCGCGAGCCCGCGCGACGGGCGAACTCTTAGCACCGGCCCTTCCGGCTGGTCTGTCGCTCACGACCCTCGACAACGTGGACGAGTTGCGTGTGGGTGACGGGGACGGCCTTTCTTGGGGCGAGTTCGCCGATCGTTTCAATCCGCCCAATTGGGACCTCGACCCCCACCTCGAGAATGCCCCGGGTGGGGAGTCGCTCCTCTCGTTCTACGACCGCGTTACCGGGGCGCTCGCGGCAGTAGCGGAACGCCACCCGGCCACCATGGTCGTAGTGGTGTGCCACGGAGGCGTCATTGAACAGGCCGTCAAATGGTCGCTCGGACTCGAGCCAGCTCGACGACTCCAGCCGCGTATCGAACACTGTTCCCTTACAGAAATTGAAGTTCGCGGTGAGTATCGACGACTGTTGCGATATAACGATCAATCGCCACTACCGGCCCACTAGCAGCGGTACTGCGCACTGTGCACTGCGGTGGCGTTAACGCTGACTGAGGTACTCGGCCACGTGGAAGGCCAAGTCGAGTGATTGGGTGGCGTTCAGACGGGGGTCGCACATCGAGGTGTAGTTCAGTCCGAGGTCGGCCTCAGAGAGGCCCATGCCGCCACCGAGACATTCGGTGACGTCATCGCCCGTTAGTTCAATGTGGAGACCGCCGGCCCAAGTCCCGAGGGACTGGTGGATGTTAAAGAAGGAACGCACCTCGGCCAAGATGTCGTCAAAGCGACGAGTCTTGATGTCACCCTCGGTAGTGAAGGTGTTGCCGTGCATTGGGTCGCAGGTCCAAACGACTGAGAGGCCCGCTTCTTTGAGAGCCGTAATGTGCGCGGGTAGTTTGTCCTCAATTAGGTCGCGACCCATGCGGGAAATCAACGTGATTCGGCCGGGAACGTTCTCCGGGTTCAACCGTTCGACGAGGGCGACCGTCTCTTGTGGCGTGAGGTCGGTCCCGACCTTCATGCCGAGGGGGTTACCGACGCCTCGAAGGAACTCCACGTGGGCCCCGTCGAGTTGACGGGTGCGGTTCCCAATCCACAACATGTGGGCCGAGCAATCGAACCAGTCGCCGGTCAGCGAGTCCTGACGGGTGAGGGCTTGTTCGTAGGGGAGAATGAGGGCTTCGTGACTGACGTAGAAGTCGACCTCGTGGAGGTGACTCTCACGACTTAGGTCAATGCCACAGGCGGCCATGAAGCGCAGCGCCCGTTCAATGTCATCGGCGACGACTGCGTAGCGCTGGCCCATGGCCGAGTCGGCCACAAACTCTTGGTTCCAGGCGTGCACGCGTGAGAGATCGGCGAAGCCACCCTTGGTGAAGGCGCGCAGAAGATTAAGAGTTGTGGCGCTCTGGTGATAGGCCTGAACGAGACGCGTGGCGTCGGGACGTCGGGCCTCGGGGGTGAAGGGCTCGTCGTTGACAATGTGACCACGGAAGGCCTCGAGGGAAACTCCATCAATGGTCTCAACTTCTTTACTGCGGGGCTTGGCGAACTGACCGGCGATGCGCCCGATCTTGACCACGGGAACGCCGGAGGCGTAGGTGAGAGCGACGGCCATCTGCAAGATCACTTTGAGCTTGTCGCGAATCGCGTCGGCTCCGGCGACGTGGAAAGATTCGGCGCAGTCACCGGCCTGTAACAAAAAGGCCTGTCCATTAGCGACATCGCCGAGTTGGGTCGTTAGGCGGCGGGCCTCACCGGCAAACACGAGTGGGGGCTGGGCGACGAGGGCCGCTTCAGCTGCTTCCAGCTCGTCAATCGACGGCCAGGCTGGCTGCTGGAGGGCAACGCGTGAGCGCCACGAGGTGGGGTTCCAGTCTGACGCGACGTTATTCATCTACCTAGCGTAGAGCGAACAGGTCGACTGAGGAAAGTCCGGCTTCTAGTCTGTGAAGGTGACGTTGCGACGAGTCGGACTGTTTGGGGGCACCTTTGACCCCCCACACCTGGGACACGTCGCTGCTCTGCGGGACGCCTGGGCCTCAGAAAACTTTGACGAAATAGTCGTCACCGTGGCGGGCGACCCCTACCTGAAGTCCAATGAGGGTGCCATCACGCCGGCTCAACGGCGCCTAGGGATGGCCGAAGCAGCCTTTGCCGAACTGGCTGGAGTGCGAGTCTCGGACATGGAGATCAGACGGAGTGGCCCGACCTACACCATCGATACGGCCCGTGAACTCTTGACCGAGGAGGTGGCACTAACACTCATTATTGGGGCCGACGTCGTGCCCCAACTCTCTCGCTGGCGTGAAGCCGAGACTCTGTCATCACTGGTGACTCTCTACGTCTTACCTCGAGGTGATGACATGGTGACGATTCCTATCGGCTGGCGAGGCACGATTGCCTCGATGGAGCCCGTCGACCTCTCTAGCACCTTGACCCGAGAACGCCTTGAAAATGGTGAAAATCCCCACGGTTTGGTGCCCGACGCCGTCATTCCCCTGCTCTAAGGGCCCTCCGGGTAGCCTGTAGTCACGATGGCAGTTCGAATTCTCGACCTGACGGAGACGGATCGGCCCCCTTTACGGGTCGTCGAAACCGTAGTTTCCCGGCGCGACCTGCGCCGTCTTCGCCAACGGTGGGCAATTCTGGGTCTCGGTCTCTTGCTTCTGCCCTTTCTCGTCACGCTGGTGTCACTCGGGGTCTCACGCTGAAACCCGAAACTTCGGCCGCCCCACTGCCCACCTGGCCCATCCCCGCTTCGACCCACCAACTACTTGAAGCGGCCGTCACCGGTGCCGCCGAAAAGATTGGACTAAACCTCACCGTTTTGTACTGCGGAGAGCTAATTGACGCTTTCGACGCCCTCGTTGTGGTCTCCGGCCGAAACGACCGTCAAGTACGGGCCATTGCCGAAGAGATTGAACGGCTCGTCCAAATCCAGGGGCGTAAGCCTCTCCGCGAGGAGGGGTGGAGTGACGGTCGCTGGGTGGCCCTTGACTACGGGGATGTCATCGTCCATGTCTTTGATGAAGAGGCACGGGAGTACTACGACCTTGAGCATCTCTGGAGTGCGGCCCCGATCTATCGCCCCTAGGGCGCTGGGGCATCAACAAAGAGCGTGCGACCCCGCTCGACGTCATTTACGTTGAGCGTGCTGATTCCAAAGGTGTCCCGCAGTGTCGCCACCATTTGGCGCATCGCCGCCATCTCGGTCTCGGGGTCCACGCCGCGAAAGCCGGCCGAAATAAAGAGCGTCACCTCGTCGCCCCGGACGACCGCTCGCGTGAGGGCAATCTTGGTCGGTAGGGCAGTGGTTAGACCACTCGGCACTCGCTGAGTCAGATGGGTGAGCAGGGCGGCAATTGTCACGGGGGTTGAGATGCGTTCCCAGCGTTTCACGAGGCGGCCCTCGGCGTCGAAGTACCAGAATGCGACGGTGGCTGACTTCTTGGCGCCACCCCCATTGAGCAGCCCCGAGGGAACGTCGGCCGAGTTCACGGACCGCGGCGAGGGATCGGTCGGCACCAAGGTGCAGGCACTCAGCAGGACGGAGGCGAGCAGTCCGAGTAGGGGCGTACGTAGTCGACTCACTCTCGCTCACCTTCCACAGCCGGCAGCCACACGATCATGCGACACCCCCCGAGCGGAGACTCGGCAACCTCGACTCGACCAGCGAATCGTGAGACGTGCTCGGCTACCAGGGCCAGGCCGAGGCCCGTGCCTCGAGCATCCCCCCGACGCGACGCCCCGGCGCCTCGGTAGAACCGTTCAAAGACTCGCTCCCGTTCGGCGGGGGCGATGCCCGGCCCGTTATCGTCGACCGTCAGCTGGACTCCACCATCACCTAGGGCCAGCGTGACGACGACGCGGTCGTCACCGTAGCGGTAGGCATTTTCCAGCAGGTTCGTGATGACCCGTTCGAAGCGCCGGCGGTCGACAGAGACGTAGTGCTCCCCATCGAGTTGCGAGTCGAGGGCAGTGGCCGGTAGTTGGTGGCGACGAGTGGCGGAGATTACACACTGCGTGACGAGTTCGCCGATCGGTAGCACTTCTTCCACCATGGTGTCAGTCCCGGCGTCGGCCTTGGCAATATCGAGGAGGTCCTCGACGAGTGATTGAAACGTGGCCACGTCCGTTGTGAGGAGTGCGAGGGCTTCGCGGGCATCGGGGTGGAGCTCGGCCTCGTGGAGGCGAAGGACTTCGGCCGACATCGCCAAGGTGGTGAGCGGTGAGCGCAGTTCATGACTCACGTCACTGGCGAACCGTGCGTCGCGCTCGAGGCGCAGGACGAGCTGTTCCACCATCTCGTTAAAGGCCGCCGAGAGGGTGGCCACTTCGCTGTGGGGTGCGTTCGCCGGGAGTCGCACCGTCAAGTCACCTTCCGCAACCTGACGGGCGGCCTGGGCCGTATCGGCCAGGGGGGCGATAGCTCTGCGGGTCGTCCGCCGTCCGGCGTACGCACCGAGCCCACTCGTAAAGAGAGTGCCGAGAGCCAAAACACCCAGGAGTCGATTCAACGTCCCGTTGAGATCGGCGAGTTCTCGACGTTGGAAGTACGTCGCTCGGACGGCCGGAAGGGGTACCGCAATGATGAGGACTGGCACGTTGTGCTCGATAACGACTTGCCGCACCACTTCGGTGCCCGCCACGCGAAATGCCGCGGGAATGGAAGTGGGATCGGCGACCGAGGTGCCTTCAATCCACGTGGAACCAAGTTGCACCAGTGACGAACTAGTGGTGGCGGCATCGAGTGAGGTGAGCAGCGAGGGGAGTGAGGCGGAATCTTGCGCCACGGCGCTACGAACGAGCGCAGCGTTGACGTAGGCCTGCTGAAGATCGCTGGCTTGCCGCGAAACTACGATGATGTGGCGAACCCCGAAGTAGGTGAGGCTGGCGAAGACGGTGCTCAGTACGGCCGCACCCACGGCGAACGTCCAGGTGAGACGGCCCCGCAGCGAGCGAGTAGCCACTAGAGGACCAACTTGTAGCCCTGGCCGCGCACCGTGAGGATGAAGGTGGGGGTGGCCGATTCGGGCTCAACCTTGGCTCGGAGTCGACGCATGTGGACATCGACGAGGCGTCCGTCGCCGAAGTAGTCGTAGCCCCAGACGTGCTCGAGTAAGTGTTCACGAGACAAGACGCGCCCGTTGGCTCCAGCGAGTTCGGTCAGCAACTTGAACTCGGTGGCCGTGAGGTGTATCTCGGTACCATCGGCGCGAAGTACGGTGCCCTCTTCGGGCGTGATACGTAGATCGCCCATCGTGAAGGCGGCCCGGCCCGTCGGTCGACGACGCAGGTGGGCTCGGACGCGGGCCAGCAGCTCACGCGGTACAAAGGGCTTCTTGACGTAGTCGTCGGCCCCCGCCTCGAGACCCTCAATGACGTCGGCCGTGTCGTCTCGTGCCGAGACAATGATGACCGGAATGTCAGACGTGGCCCGAATGTGACGGCAGGCGTCAAAGCCATTCGCTCCGGGCAGCATTAAGTCAATAATGGCAATGTCGGGGGTTTGGCGATCGAAGGCGGTGATGCCATCCTCGGCGTTAGCCGCAGCATCAACGACAAACTCCTCGCCTTCGAACATGAGGCGGAGCGCAGTGCGGATGCGATCATCATCTTCAATAATGAGAATCCGTGCCATGGAGCCAAATCCTACGGCCTGGCGTGAAGTGACGGGGTGGTCTCGTTAGCCTTGACCCGTGTCTAGAAACGCGGTCGCACTGCCAGCGCTGTGGCGCACGGAGGGTTTTACGACCCGCTTGCACGCGGCTAACCGGTCGCCGGAGACAGTGCGGGCCTACCTCGGTGACCTCGAACTCTTTATCTCCTGGTCGCGCGAACAGGGCTACGAGGAACCGAGCCGCATTACTCGTAAGGAACTGCGGGATTACGTTGGCTACTTAACTCGTCGGGGCGATCAGCGCACGTCGACGGCCCGTCGGGTGGCCACCATTCGCAGCTACTTCGCCTGGCTCGTACAAGAGAAGGTCCTGGAAGTAAATCCGACCACGGGACTCAAGACGCCGAGGCCCCCGAAAAAGTTGCCGGAGCTCGTCGTGCGTGAACAGCTCGAGGAACTGCTCGATGCCGATTGGGGCGACGACGGGAAGGCGATGCGAGATCGTGCTATCTGCGAAATTCTCTACGGTGCCGGTTTGCGTGTGAGTGAACTCTGCAGCCTTGATCTCGACAGCATTGATGAGTCCACCGGCCTCATTCGAGTTACCGGGAAGGGCAATAAGGAGCGAGTCGTGCCACTACACGCCACGGCCTTCGACTCTCTCAGTGCCTGGCGTGAGTACGGGCGGGCCTCCATGATGGAGACCCTGTCACCGGGAGGCGCCCTGTTTTTCAACGGGCGCGGCAAGCGCCTGACCCCTCGAGACGTCCGCCGCATATTGGACGCCCGGATTGGCCAGGGCCACATTCACCCGCACGCCCTGCGTCACACCTACGCCACCCACCTCCTTGAGGGTGGGGCCGATTTGCGGGTGGTTCAGGAACTACTGGGTCACGAAAGTCTCACGACAACGCAGATGTATACCCACGTGTCGAAATCTCGCCTCCAAAACGTGCATCGGGCCACCCACCCTCGGGGGTAGGAGTCTGGTGCGACTATCATGAAGAGGCCTTCCACAAGGGAAGGTACTGAGTCTCACCCGACTTTTCGTACGGTCGTCACGCGAGTGACGTTCGGTCGGGGTAGATCAACCGAACGAAAGGAATCACCGTGGCGCTTGTCACTTTGAAGGAATTGCTGGATGCCGGAGTTCACTTCGGCCACCAGACCCGTCGTTGGAACCCGAAGATGCGTCGTTTCATCTTGGGTGAGCGCAACGGCATCTACCTAATCGACCTCCGTAAGACCCTCTCGGGT
>WLNA01000027.1 GCA_009726065.1 Actinomycetota bacterium | reverse complement strand
TGACGACGGAGCAACGAGGTCGTCATTCGAAAGTCGTATTCGGGGTAGGCCCCGATGAAGTGGGCTCCTTGGGCGTGAAACGCCCGGAGTCGCTGCGCTGCTCGGGCTACCCCAGCCACGGCCGAGTGCGCCTCTCCAGCGACGTGGAGCTCTTCGAGCTTGGACCTTGACCAGCCGTGTACCTTTTCGGCGGCCGGATGGATCGCCACGCTGGGCAGGGCGAAGAACTCCTCTTCCGACACCAATTCCCCGTTTTCATAGGCGGCAAAGCCGTAGGAGATGGGTTCATCGACCTCGGTATCGAGCCCGGTGGACTCGATGTCAAAGCCCACCATCAACGCGGGGAACTCGTACCAAAGGTTCATGGTGTCAGCATTACACGGATGTGTGACGGTAGACCATTGGGCCGTGCCACTCCCAGCCGACAAATTTTCTGACATGGCAGTAAATATTGAAGTCGAGAATCTATTCTTACGTCATGAACTTCGCCCCAGGCCGCATCTCGACGTCCCTTGGTGTTGCGGTAACGGCCACCATGTTGGCGACTGGGTTCTTAGCCCCCGCCGCTTTCGCCATACCGACTACCACCTCCTCGACTTCAACCACTTCAACCACGGTGCCATTCAATAAGCTCCAACTGGGTTCGACTGGGCCTGAGGTGTTGAGGCTGCAACGCAATTTGGCAAAAGCGGGTTATTGGGTTGGTAATGCCAATGGTCACTTCACCGATTTAACGCAGCAGGCCGTCTACGCACTCCAGAAAGCCAACGGCTTAAGGCGAGACGGCATTGTGAACCGCTGGACTGCCGCTGCCCTCATCCGCGGAGTGCTGCCGACCCCTCGGACAACCACGGGTCTCGTTCTCGAAATCTCTTTGTCGAAGCAGATTTTGATGATCGTGCAGAACCACAAAGTCATCAAGATTTTCAATATCTCTTCGGGTGGCGGGTACAGCTACGCCACGGCTAATGGCTTCAGCACTAACGCCATTACACCAACAGGAACCTTCCACGTCTACTACCAAGTCAACAAGTGGGATATTGGTCCCCTGGGTGGTTTGTACCGTCCCAAGTACTTCACCGGTGGTATTGCGGTACACGGTTCCTACCTCGTACCCCCTCAGCCTGCATCGCACGGCTGTATTCGGGTGAGCCTCGCGGCCATGGACTGGCTCTGGACGAGTCCATACATCCCCATGGGCACACGCGTCGTCGTTTACCAATAACTCAACACTCTTTACTGCAACGTCTTTCTGGAGGCGGCGCCCGGATTCGAACCGGGGTGGAGGGCTTTGCAGGCCCCTGCCTAACCACTCGGCCACGCCGCCAGAAGTAGTCAGCCTACTTGAGGCGGGGCCTCACTTCTTCACGAAGAAGGCGACGGCAAAGAATACGACGGCCACCGCAATAATCAACTTCACCAAAAACCAGACAATGCTGGTTACCGCAGTGATGAGCGAGAAGACCACAAGAACGGCAATGATGGTGGCAGCAATGAGCAGGAATGATTTCACGTCTGTGAATTTAGCCCCCGCCCCAGCTTTTGCAACGTCGGGGGCTGATACCTTGCGAACGTGGCCAATGAAACACTGAAAGAACGTCGAGCCCGCCTGACTGAGGACTCATCTCTCGACGGCGTCCGATTCACCAAAGTGCTGGCCCGCGAAACCGACGAATGGCTCCGTTCGATCATTGAGAGCGCCAAGGGGGCCAATCCCAAGAAGATGGCTCTCATTGCTACCGGCGGTTACGGTCGGGCCCAGTTGGCCCCCTCGAGCGACCTCGACTTACTCTTAGTGCACACCTCGGGGCGTTCTATCGGCAAGGTAGCCGACCAGCTCTGGTACCCCATTTGGGACCAGGGTGTCGGACTCGATCACTCAGTCCGCACCCCGAAGGAAGTCATGACCGTGGCCCACGGCGATCTACGCGTGGCCTTGGGATTACTCGACGGACGACTCATTTGGGGATCGGAATCGCTGGCTCGCGAGGTCCTCGATGGCGTTCGTAACTCCTGGCACGAGCAGTGGGGCCACGAGTGGCTCCCCATCTTAGAAGAACAGGTTACGGCCCGCCATGCCACCCACGGTGATCTCGCCGACCTCTTGGAGCCCGATCTCAAAGAGTCGCACGGTGGACTACGCGACCTCAATATCTTGCGGGCCGTCGCCATCGCCTTTCCCGACCTCGATCGCTTTGTCGACGCCGAAGACCTAACCGCTGCCGAAGCCGTTCTACTCACGACCCGCGTCGCTATGCATCGCTACGCGAAACGCGATCAAAATCGCCTCTTACTGCAAGACCAAGACGAAATCGCGCGCCGCGTTGATGCGGCCGACGCCGATGTCCTCATGCGTTCCATCAGCGAAGCCGGACGGACCATCGCTCGCGCCAGTGACACCGTGTGGCGTCGTCGCAGCGTGTGGCAGAGCGGTAGAGCGGGGGCCGCTCCGGTCACGGTGCGCGTAGAGCCGGGCGTGAAACTTGTCGACGGCGAGGCCTGCATCGCCACTGACATCTTGATAAATGAAGATCCCTCACTCCCCCTGCGCTTGGCCGCCGTCGCCGCCGAACACGATGCGCCGATTGCTCTTGAGAGCCTCCAGCAGTTAGCCCTGGCGTGGCCAGAAATTCCGACGCCCTGGTCCGCTGACGTTCGAACGGCCTTCGTGCGCCTCCTCGGCAGTGGTCGAGGTGTCATTCCCGCCGTAGAGGCCCTCGAGGTCTTTCATCTCTTCACTCGGTATCTTCCTGAATGGTCCTACGTCCGTTCCTACCACCAGCGAAACGCCTACCACCGCTTCACCGCCGACCGACACCTGCTCGAAGCAGTCTGTTTCGGTCAACAACTAGTGAGCGATACCAGTCGCCCCGACCTGCTCCTCTTGGGATGTCTCTTCCACGACATCGGCAAGGGTCACCCAGGCGACCACACTGAGGTCGGTATTGAACTCGTACGCGTGATCACTAAGCGCATGGGCGTGGGCGACGAAGATGCCCACGTTTTAGTACAACTCGTTCGCCACCACTTGCTCCTGGCTGATGCTGCCACCCGACGAGACCTCGACGACCCGGCCACTATTCGTCACGTGGCGGCGGCCGTGGGCGATGAAATAACGCTCGAACTACTGGCCGGACTCTCTCAGGCCGATGGTTTAGCCACGGGCTCAAGTGCCTGGGGGCCGTGGAAGGCACAACTCGTCGCCGATCTCGTCGGCCGTACCAAGTTGGCACTTAGAGGACACGATGTCGTCGTCGCACCCGCCGACCACAGCGAACTCCTGAACACCGCTCGAAAGGGGGGGGTAGTTGTTCGGCTCGATGGTGACTGGATTGCCGTGGCCGCGCCGGACCAGCCCCGCCTCTTGGCCACTATCACCGCAGTCTTGACTCTGACGGGACTAAACATTCGCTCCGCAGACCTCTACGCCGAAGATGGCATCGTGCTTGACCGTTTCTTCTGTGTGCCGGGACCACGTGGGTGGCCCGAGCCGGAGCACCTAACCACTGAGATTCACGCCGGCCTCAGCGGCGAACGAGACTTCGACGCCCTGATTAAGTCCCGGTCTGACTCGTATCAACAAAAGCGCGCCTCAGCTGGCGATATCGCCACCTCGGTCGCAGTGGTACCCGCGGCCTCCGATCGAGCCACCGTCTTAGAGCTCCGAACACGCGACGCCATCGGCCTGCTCTCGCGGGTGGCCCAGGTCTTTGCCAGCGCGGGAATTGACGTACGAGCGGCGCGACTGAGCACCGTGGGTGACGTGGCGATTGACACCTTTTACGTGACGAGTGAACAACGTGATCTCAGCGAAGAGCGAGCCGACGAAATAGCGAGCCGTCTTTCGGATGCACTCTCCTAGATTGAGAATCTCGCTGCCGGCGGCATAAAGGAAAAACTACCGGTTTAGCGGTACCGTTAAGGCGTCACCTACCCACGGAGAACCCCATGCAAGCCTCATCTACTCTTCGTAAGTACAACCTCGCCGCGGGAGCACTGCACGCCGTTTCCGCCCTCGCCATCATTCTTTTGGCCAACGATTTCGCTCTTCCGGTGTCGGCCAACTACATGGCCGGTCCCCCAGGGTCATCCGATCGGCAAATGGTTCACCTCTTCGACATCAAGATGGCCTGGCTGATTGGAGCATTCTTCCTCCTGTCCGCTGTTGCACACTTCACGGTGGCTACCGTTCGTCGCACCCGTTACGAAGCAAACCTCAACCTGCGTCGCAACCCTTATCGCTGGGTGGAGTATTCGGTCTCCTCGTCGCTCATGATCGTGGCTATCGCTCAGCTCACCGGCATCGAAGATCCCGCCGCCCTTATTGCCCTCGCCGGCGTGAACGCTTCGATGATTGGCTTCGGCTGGATCCAGGAGCGTTACGAGACCCCGGGTGGTTCGCTACTCCCCTTCTGGCTCGGTTGTGGTGCCGGCATCATCCCCTGGCTCGCCATCGGCGTGTACCTCATCGGACCAGGCGCAGATCAGCACGCCCCCGGTTTCGTTTACGGCATCTACGTCTCGCTGTTCGTCTTCTTTAACTGTTTTGCCCTGGTTCAGTACCTGCAGTACAAGAAGGTGGGTCGTTTCGCCGACTACTTGACTGGTGAAAAGACGTACCTCGTCTTGTCACTCGTAGCCAAGTCACTGTTGGCCTGGCAGATCTTCTCTTCGACACTTGCTGCCGCCTCTGGCAACTAGTGAGTCGCATTCTCGTCACGGGTGCCACCGGCTATGTCGGTGGACGACTAGTACCCCGCCTGCTCAGCGAGGGCCATGTTGTTCGCTGTCTGGTGCGCAGTCCCGGCAAACTCAATCACGTCGCCTGGAACGGTCAGGTTGAAATCGTTAAGGGTGACGTCGGGAACGTTCCCCCGCTAACCATGCACGACATCGATACCGCCATCTATCTCGTGCACGGCATCGGCGACGGCGAAGACTGGGTGGCTAAGGAAGTCCGCGACGCCGAGAACTTCCGCCGTTCCGCGGAGGCCGCCGGTGTTGGCCGCATCATCTACCTCGGTGGCATGGGTACTGACGACCCCTCTCTCAGCGAACATCTCTCGAGCCGCCACGCCGTTGGTCGGATGCTGGCTGCGGGCCCGATTCCCGTCGCCGAGCTGCGGGCCGCAGTAATTATTGGTTCGGGGTCAGCCAGTTTTGAGATGCTGCGCTACCTCGTGGAAGTCCTGCCCGTTATGGTTACGCCAAAGTGGGTCACCACTAAGTCACAGCCAATTGCCATCTCGGATGTCTTGGATTACCTGGTGCGGGCGATTGAAGCCCCTGAAGCCCTTACCGGAATCTATGAAATTGGCGGACCGGACGTTGTTTCGTACGCCGAAATGATGACGATGTACGCCCAAGAGGCCGGACTTAAGCGGCGGCGACTCATTCCCGTTCCGGTGCTCACACCCCGTCTCTCAAGCCACTGGGTGGGCCTCGTAACTCCCGTGCCGGCCTCTCTGGCACGGCCACTCGTAGCCAGCCTCGTCAACGAAGTTGTCGTCCGCGATTCGCGCACCATTGACACCCTGGGCGCGCCCCAGCGCACCTTGCGCGATGCGATTCGCCTGGCCCTCGGACGTACGCGCAGCGGTGATGTTCCAACGGCCTTCACTGCCGCTGATCTCCAGCCATTTCGAGCCTACGAGACCGACCCCAGTTGGGCTGGTGGTACGGAACTCATCGATGAGCGAACACGGACTACGGAGGCCTCAGTAGAGAAGGTCTTTGCTGCGCTTTGCTCACTTGGTGGCGACACTGGATGGCACTCCGGCGAATGGCTCTGGCGAGTTCGAGGGTTTATTGATGTGCTCTGGGGCGGTCCGGGGCTCCGTCGAGGACGCCGTGATCCCCGTGCGCTCGTGATCGGTGACTACGTCGACTTTTGGCGGGTGGAGGACCTGCGCGCACCGGAGTACCTCCGACTTCACGCCGAGATGCTGCTACCGGGTGATGCCTGGTTGGAGTGGACGGTGAACGCCAGTTCCGAGGGAACAACAATTGTGCAGCGGGCCCGCTTTAAGCCTCGAGGGCTTTGGGGCCGTATCTACTGGTACGCCGTACTGCCATTTCACTCCCTCGTCTTCCCGGGATTACTGCGCGGCGTCATTAAACAGGCCCGATCAACGAACTCCTAGTTTGTTGCTGGCCACCTCTCCTACCGGAGGAAGGACCGCATCGTTACCCCTCCTCCGGCCTGTGTCGGTATCTAGAGGTGGGGCCGTGCCTCGTAGAATGAGGGGGTGGATACCGGCCGATGAGCACCAGTAGTCGCCAAAGGCGCCTCGCCACCTGTCTTCGAGAGGCGGGTCGAACTCTCATCGTCATGGGGCTTCTTGTTCTCCTCTTCGCCGGCTACCAAAACTGGGTGACCGACACGACGCAACACCGTTCTCAGAGTGCGCTACAAAAAGAGGTCACCAGAATCATCACCGGCAAGCCCGTCACCAGCGTCGTCGGCCCTAACACCCCCCTACCCACGTCCGAGGACCCCGGCGTTGGCCACTGGCTCGGGCTGATGTCCATCCCCAAGATTGCCTTGAGTCAAGTAATTGTTAACGGAACCACCAAGAGTCAACTCCAACTCGGTCCCGGCCGCTACATCGGCACGGCCATGCCGGGTGAAGCCGGCAACTTTGCCATCGCCGGCCACCGCACCACGTGGGGTCGACCCTTTCGTAACCTCGACAAACTGCAGCAGGGCGACCGGATCTTCATCACCACGCCGCGCGCGTCAATGATGTATCGAGTCGTTTGGATCAAAGTGGTGAACCCCACCGACCTCACCGTCATCGCACCGACACCAATACCCTCTCTCACGCTCACTACCTGTAATCCGCCCTACTCGGCAGCCACTCGGTTGGTCGTGCGAGCTGAACTTGGCGCCGTGGGCCAGATTCAAACCAACGTACCTACCTGGACGGTGATCGAGAAACAGTCGTCAGAACTTCTGCGGAATCAGGACCACTTCTCCAAGTGGCCCGTCATCCTGTACGGCCTGCTGCTCGGTCTGATCCTCATCGTTGGCGAACGACGCCGCCGTCGAACCTCACGCAGAGTCGTGGTCATCAGTGCGACATTGACCCTGGCGCTACCAGTGATGCTCCTCTGGTTCAATGCCATCGCCCACGTACTCCCCGCCGGCATTTAATCGTGGCTCTCAATCTCTTCGACCGGGGCGCACCCTTCGATGAGGAGGAGTTAGCCAATCGCTATCGCCACATCTTGTCGCCCGAAGATCGCGACCGACTCCCCGCCTACGCCGCACTCTGTGACGCACTGGCCGAATCACGTACAGCTCTCGAGCTGCTCGGCGCGGTCCAAGCCCGCCAGCAGAATCCCACGCTCATCTTGGCGATACTCCACTACCTCGCCCTCACGGGTCACCTCGTCTTGGGCCCGCTCTATGGAGAACTTCATGAGGGCCATCCCGTGACCCCCGAAGCCTTCGCCCGCAGCGTCATAGAAGTTCTTGAGGCCGAACCGGCACTGCTTCGTCGCCAGCTATGGCGAAGCACTCAGACCAATGAACCGAACCGCAGCGCCGTCTTGGCCGCCGCCATTGGCGACGTGGCCCGCACTTTGGGGCACAGTCAAATCACCCTGATTGACGTGGGGACATCAATGGGGTTCAATCTCTTTCCTGACCACGTAACGGTTCTCGACAGGGATCAGGGCGACGATGCGGCCTTGGTTACGGAATGCTTCACCCCGGGATTCGTCCGTTCACCCGTTCCCTTTATTGGACGGCGTGTGGGACTCGATCAGAATTTGCTACACCCGACGAAGACTGACGACGTGGCGTGGCTCACCGCCTGTCTCTGGCCCGAGGAGTCACGACGCCTGCGCCGCTTCACCGCCCTCCTAGAGCAGATGAAGCAATGGCCCGAGCCCGTTCGAGTAGCCGGTAACGCCGTGGACCTAATCGACTACGAGGTGACATTCGACGACACTCCGACGTACGTGATCAACAGTTGGGTCCTCGCCTACTTCTCCCTCGAAGAACGAGCACAGTGGCGAAATACCATGGATTATCACTTCGCCGAGCGAGAAGACCTGGTCTGGATCTCCATGGAACATCCATCAATAAACGACACGCTTCGATTCCCCGAAGCCCCCAAGAATGTGCCACGGCCGGGTGCATCGGAGATTGTCGTGACTTCGAGTTTCTACCCCTCGATTCACTGGGGATGGTCTCATCCTCACGGTCACTGGTTCTCGGTCGACTCCGGTCCAAAGGCGTGACGCTCGCGCTGTCCCGCAACAGCCACCTGGCCGCGGTGAAACTCAATCCCTGTGCCCACGGCCGAACGACCGAAACGAGCCCGGATGTCATCGAGGGCTTCGCGGAGCGACTCTCGTCGTAACTGTTGTTCTTCGGGTGTCGACTCAACGGCACCGCTGATACCGAAATCAAAGACCATTTGCGTACTGGACGAGGCGCGAGGTGCAAACTGCGAAAGACTCGCTCCCATCAAGCGCACAGCCCCTTGACGGGGAATGGAATCCACGAGCTCAATCGCGATCGAGGCCCAAGCATCTTCGTCGTCTAACGCTTGAGGCACGGTGTGACTCCGCGACACCGAGGTCAGATCATCAAACTTGACGACGATGCCGATCCGTCGCGCTACTTGTTCAGACTCACGCATGGTTCGAGTCACGATGGCTACGTGACGCCGCAGATGTCGATGGAGCTCTGCTTCGTCAACGACACTCTTGGCGAATGTCTCTTCGTGACCAATTGACTTATTGACGCGATCAGCCTCCACGGGACGCTCGTCAATGCCCTCGGCATACTCCACCAGCGTTTTAGCCATTGCCCGACCGACATGGCGCGCCAATGTCGACTCCTCTACAGAGCGAAGATCCTTAATGAGTCGGATACCGAGTCGACCGAGTCGCTCACCCATCGCCGGTCCAACACCCCAAAGTGACCGTACGCCGAGAGTATCGAGCCACTCACGTTCAACTTCGGGGGTTACGACAAACACGCCGGGCCCTTCGTGAATGACACCGTCTTCAAAGGTGGCCTTCGCCCTCTTGGAGCCCAACTTTGCGAAGAGTTTGTTGCGGCCCAATCCAATGCCGCTACCGACACCAATCTCAGTGGCGATACGGCGGCGTAGATCGGTCGCCGCCTCCAGGGCGTCGACACCGAGACGTGACAGGCTACTTACATCACCAAAGGCCTCATCCAAGCTGAGTGGCTCAAAGACTGGGGTGAACTCCGAGAGGATCTCCAAGAAGTGTGCCGAGACTTCTTCGTATCTAGAGAACCGTCCCGGCAGAATGATGAGGTCGGGACAGTGACGAAGGGCCACCACGCTCGGCATGGCCGAGTACACGCCCCTGCATCGTGCTTCATAACTGGCCGAAGCCACGACGCCTCGTCCACCGGCTCCACCCACAGCAACCGGCTTGCCGCGTAGTTCGGGATTATCGAGAACTTCCACGGAGGCGAAGAAGGCGTCAAGATCGACGTGAAGTATCGGAAGCGCCGAAACGCTGGTGTCCTTAGTGGGCGAGTTCAACACAGCGGAACGCTTCTCCGAAGCGAATGCCCACTTCTCGCCCAGCAGCCTCAGCGCGACCCATCACGGCCGACCGAACCCACTGGGGGTCATCGGTAATTTGCGAACCGTGAGCCAGCACCGCAGCGACCTTGGCGTCAATCGAGGTGGTGATGTCAACGACGACATCGGGCTCGTGGGTCCCCGAGAGTAGGAGTGCCTTCACTTGGTGTGGCGCCCCAGTGCTGGGGTAATAGAGGGGCATCGCCGCCGCCGGAGCGGCCGCATCGAGCAGTGCCCATCCCAGTTCACGGTGATCACGATGATTGACGTAGACCCCTCCGAAGAAGGTGGCGGTGGGGTCGGGTCCCAGCACGCAATCAGGCGCCGAAGTGCGGATGAGGCGAACGAGGCGCTCGCGAAACTCGCTGGAATTTGTGATTTCTCCATCAGGTATTCCGAGACACTGAACGTCACGGATTCCCAGCAACTGGGCGGCACTTTGAAGTTCCCGGGTCCGTTGGTCGCGCAGGCGAGTGACGTCAGTTGTCGGGTCGAGCGAGCCCTTCGCCCCATCGCACACAATTACGAGATCCACGCTGACCCCTTGTGCCGCCCAAGCGGCAAGCGTGCCACCGGCCGCGATGTCGGCGTCGTCGGGGTGGGCGTAGAGAGCCAGCACTCGACTAGGAGCCTGTGCGAAGACTCTCACATCTAGCTCCGAGACTTTGGCGCCGTGCTCTTTACCAACATCTTGAGTTCACGTGCAAAGTCGTCGGCATCAGCAAAATCTTTATAGACCGAGGCAAAACGCATGTAGGCCACATCGTCTAATTGCCTAAGACTTTCGAGCACGGCAAGACCGAGCTCTTCAGTTGTGACGTCACGTCCGAGGAGACGCATGGACTCCTCTACACCGGTCACGAGGGCCATAACTGCCTCTTCTTCAACGGGTCGGTTCTTGCAGGCGCTTAGTACGCCACGAACAATCTTCTCCCGATCGAAGGGCTCGCGATCACCGGAACGCTTCACGACGGTCAGACCAATTTCTTCGATTCGTTCGAACGTCGTAAAGCGCTGAGAGCAGGCGGCACATTCTCGTCGCCGACGGATGGCAACGCCATCTTCGGCCAGTCGGGAATCGACCACACGGTCGTCATCAGTCGAGCAGAAGGGGCATCGCACAAGGCCAAGTTAGCCGAATTAACCCTAAAATTTAGGGAATGAGGACGTGTTCACCAGGAGTCACAACGGTCGAACGCAGTGAGGTCACGAGTGCCTGACGGACTAGTTCGGGGTGCTGAGGGCTCACGGCTCTAGCAATGGTGTCGATCGTGTCGCGCTCTCCCACGACGTAGACCGTGCCGCTGTGATACCGACTATTCATAGCGACGTCCATATTGACGCTGTACTTCGTCACACCACCGAAGGCGCTACCTGGCCACGCCAGAGCTACCACGGCGATGAGCGCACTCAACACGAAAAAGGTCCTACGGCGGCGCTGCAGCATCCGAGCCCGTGCGGCACGACGGACCGCCAAGGGGACCTGGGCGCGCTCTACGACGACTTGCTGCGGGACTCGACGGTCCAGCTCCAAGCGGGTCTGCCACCGTGGTGTGTTTACGATTCCAATAGCCATTTCCGACACTCCTACTTCACTAAGGCGAACAACTGTTCGTAAGCATATGGCGAACAGTTGTTCGTGTCAACTCGACTTGTCCATGGTGCCAAAATGGTGTGACATCAGACTAAATTTCGTAATTTACGGCCAATTCGACCAAATTCGCCGAATTGAATACTCTGAATCCCACCAACCCGAAGGCATCCAGCCACCTCCCCAAGCGTTCGAACGAGGAAGATTTGGTGCCGGCGAACGAGTTGGGCGCACTCCTCGCTGAGCCCCTCATTGGGGTGATCATTGGAGTCAGTTACTTGGCCGTCAGTGACCCAGACTACTCGATCTCGATTTCGCCGCAGCGAGAGGGCGTAGCGGAGCACGGGACCATCCACACCGTTACCTACATTCCCTAGTGGCCACCCGAGGGCTCGGCGCCCTCGATCGGCGAGCAACCAAGCGTTCGGATTACCCACGGCATCGCCCGGTCGATGGCTGTAGCCGAGCACGGTCACTCCGGGCACCGCTTCGAGTAACGCTTCTAGTTCGTCTACGGGAATATCCATCGATCCCGACTGATCGATTACCACCACCGCGCCGGCTCCGACTCGACGTCGAGTGAAAATGCGTTGTTGAGGGTCGGTCAGGAGTCGGTTGATACGAGCCCCTCCGGAGCCGTATACCTCCGGACTCACGCGACCTCCACCAACGCGGGATTGAATCACTTTGTACTCCAACGTCGTATCGAGCACGAGCGGGGCGAAGGTTCCACTCGCTGGACGTCGACCACCAGGCTGCAGGCTACGGCGGAACTGCTTTAACTCTTCTGCAGTACTCGGAGCCTGGGCTCCGGCCACTCGGTCGGCGAGTCGCGCCAGTCGAACAGTCACGTCGAGATAGCCGGCGGGCACCATTGACCCATCCGCGAGTTGAGTGCTCGTCATTTTGACGGTAGAGAACTCTCGCAACGTGCCGTTGAGCGCCGCACTAAAGGCTCGTAGCGCTTTGGCCCACTCGGGACGCACTCTGCGAACTCCCCCGAGATACTCCCTCGCCGACCCCGTGCCGTGGACTGCGACGTAAAAAAAGACGGCCTCTTGCCAATTGCCAAGCTCGCTTAACCGTTCGCCCGACAGACGCTCGGAGCCATCGCGCAACTGATCTGTCGCAAAACTCAAACGGGCGAGCACGGTATTCACTCGTAACTCTTCGGCACAAGTTAACGCCCGATCCGAAATATCACTCAACGCACCATCGCGGTCCAGATGGGCCGGTGAGAGCCGAAGGTGAACAAGTTCATGGGCTCGCACGACGCGATCAGCCGGTGTCGACCCCAGTGGCACAGTCAGGCGCCGAGTTGCAAAGTCACAGCTCGCCGCACCGCGATGGCTCGTGCCGGGCACTATGGACCACGGCTGCACTTCGGCGAGGTCGCTACGACCCACGACGAGATTTGGAAAGACGGGACGAGTCAAGAACGACCCATCGCACCTACGCGCAGGGCGTCGATGAAATCTGCCCCACCCTGAGCCCCAAAGAGCAGCTCACTCGCACGGGTTGGTCCGAGAGTACGCCGTAATTGGTCGAAGGCGTAGAACTTTCGTAGTGACACTCGGCGGCCACTCTCACCCATAGAACCGTGCATCGCCGCCGGTTTGAGGTCATCACTCAACGAACGAACTGCACTCGGATGGGGGGCATTGATTCGAATAGCGATAGGGAATCGATCACGAAGTGCGTCGGGTAGAAGTGCCATCTCTTCCAGATTTGTCGTCATGATGACGTTGAAGCCGATCGCCGGTCGCACCACCTCACCCGTCGTGGGGTGGTGCCACTGCGATGAACCATCACTGTCAGCCATGGCCAACAGGAGACTCAAAACATCACCCGATGCCCGGTCGACTTCATCGACCACGAGCCGACCACCACTGCGCCACGCTCGTAACGCAGGGCCATCCTGCCATTGCCAGCCGCCAGTGCCATTGGGAAGCCAGGCCCCCGTCACGTCGGCCGCCGTGAGGTCTTCGGTGCAGATCAGCCGCTCAACGGGTCGCTCGTTCGTCTGCCAACGGAGTGCGGCGTAGGTCTTCCCGGTCCCCGGCGGACCGAACAGAATGATTCGGTCGATACCAGCCCCAATCGTGGCGGCTAAGTCATCCCAGCACTGCGGCAGAAGTTCTTCCATTGTTTCCTTTCAATCACCCCCTAACGGTCGCTCGGAATTAGCCCGAACGAATGTTTGCTTTTAGTTCGAAAATGTCCTACTATACGAACAACTGTTCGTAAGGAGTCCCCGTGGCTGAAGCACTAACCCCCATTCGTCGAGCCATCCTCGAGTACATCGCCGCTCACCAAAAGGAGCGCAACTTCCCACCCACCATTCGAGAAATCGGTGCCGCGGTCGGCCTGAAGTCACCCGCCACCATCAAGAATCACATCGATGTTCTCAAAGGGACAGGCCACATCACCGCCGACCCCCAAAAGCCCCGCACGTTGATGGTCAAGCTCGACGAGAACGCCATCATCGAGCTGGACACGGTTCGCGGTGTTCGCAACATTCCTCTCATTGGTGACGTGGCTGCCGGAACCGGGGTCCTCGCTGCGGAGACTCAGGGCGAGTTCATGGCGCTGCCTGAAGAGTTCGCTGGTCGCGGCGAGTCCTTCGTGTTGAAAGTTCGAGGCGAGTCAATGATTGACGCGGCTATTTTGCCCGGTGACTTCGTGGTGGTCTCACGACAAGTCACGGCTAATAAGGGTGAGATTATTGTCGCCGGTATTCCCGGTGAAGAGGCAACAGTCAAGCGCTACTTCCCTCAGGGCAGTCGCGTGATCCTGCAGCCCGAGAATGCAACGATGGAGCCAATGGAGTTCGACGCCAACGATGTCGTGATCTACGGCAAAGTAATCTCGGTTCTGCGCAACTACTAGCAGCACCCTTCTAGATCTACGGATCGAAACTGCCGGTGCACGAGTAACAACACGAATTGGTAAACCGATACCCATGAGAACATTCCTGCTCGTGACGGATGGCTATCTCGTTGGCCTCGCCGTGGTGGTTGGTATCGTTGTCTACCCCGCCTTTAGTGCCGTTGGCATTAACGAATGGCCCTCCTACCACCAGCGTCACAGCAGCGCCATCAGCGTTGCGGTCGCCCCCGCCTGGCTGCTGCAAGGCCTGCTCTGTGCGGCGTGGATCGTAAGCGGCCCAGAGCGCGTTCTCGCATTCACGCATGGCCTCTTCGCACTTCTTGGTGTCCTTGTCACTGTCCTAGGCGCGGTGCCTCAGCACAATGCGATTTCTGCTGAACGCACGAGTAGTCACTTGGGCCGACTCCAGTTGTGGCACTGGGTCCGAACGGTACTTTGGATTGGCGCTCTTGTCTGCGCCAGTGCTCTCTAGGAAAAGAGCAGACCCCGTAGCGTTGCTGCAAAGTCTGAGAGCTCGGACTCGGTGACAAACTCATCAGAACGATGGGCTAAGAGTGGATCGCCGGCACCAAAGTTGGTCGCCGGGATACCCATCTCGTGCAGTGTCGCCACATCGGTCCAACCGACCTTGGCGCGGGCGGGCTGACCAGAAGCAGCGACAAGCGACTGAATAACAGGGTGCGTCAGCGATGGCGGGGCTGCTGGAGCCCAGTCCAGTACCTCGAGGACATCTTCGTCCTCTAAGAGATCACCGAGATACTCACGAACCGCCGTGACTGCTTGATCGAGCGAGCGGTCAGGGGCCACGCGGTGATTGAGAACCAGGGTGGCGCTGTCGGGCACGACGTTAGGCGCAATTCCGCCACCAACTGAAACGACTTGGAGCTGCTCAGTGAAGGCAATCCCGTCCACGACTGCCACACGCGGTTCATACTGCGCCACCTGGTTAATGACGGCACCGAGGCGATGAATGGCGTTGCGACCCGTGAAGGGGCGTGCGGTGTGAGCGCGAAGACCCTGGACGGTAAGACCGAGACGGAGCGTCCCTTGGCAACCGGCCTCAACGGCTCCCCCAGTTGGTTCGGCCACAATCGCGGCGTCAGCCTGCAGCAGATCTGGGCGTAGTTGGGCAATCTCTAAGAGACCAGACTCGCTGCGAG
>WLNA01000026.1 GCA_009726065.1 Actinomycetota bacterium | reverse complement strand
TGCGCTCGCATATATCGGCCTTCGCCATCGAAAATTATTAAAGATGACTACCCGTTCCATGGGTCGCTCGTGTCGTCTTCGTAACGAATTATTTATGAGGGGAACCATGAAGCGTCTTATTGGCATTGCCACAGCCTGTGCAGTTCCAGGGGTGGCCTCATTGGCCTTAGGCTCTCAGGACTGGCGTCAGATGGATGTTCGTCACCGGCCGAACCAGTGACTACGAGCTGGTGACCAACGCAGCAGGCTGTTATTGCACAGATCCGGTACATTTTCGGAGCTGACAAAAGACCACTGCCTTGACGGGTATTACAACTTCGTTCCCCGCAAGCGTGGCCATCAATATGACCACTCCGCTTCCCTAAAAGGGCCTAGTAGAGGTCAAGCACTGCAAAAAAGGTGGTGGGCCGCCCGGGTCTCGATCCCGGCACCTTGAGATTAAAAGTCTCCTGCTCTTCCCGATGAGCTAGCGGCCCCTGGCACATCGTAATTCAATGTTGGGGTCTAAGTAGACGCCCGCATGGTGACGTAGACCCTCTCGCCCACTAATAGAGACATTACCAATGCTTCGTCATGAGTCATCTGTACCCAGAGCGTGGAGCCATCAGCGAGTTCGACAATCACACGCACCTCAAAACCCAATCGAATGACATCATGAATAGTGGCGGCAGTGCCACGCTGCTCTCGGTTTATTTGCAGCGCATGAGGGCGAAGAGCCGCGCCTTCGAATGTTGTGATTGGGCCGAGAAAATTCTGGACGAATTGATTCGCCGGTGCGTCGTAGATTTCCTGTGGTGTTCCCATCTGCTGTATCTGCCCGGAGTGGAGCACCACGAGCTGGTCGGCAACTTCCATAGCTTCTGATTGGTCGTGCGTCACCAGAATGGTAGTAATCCCCAATTCGCGTTGCAGCCCTCGAACCCATAGTCGGAGATCAGCGCGGACCTGGGCGTCTAGCGCAGCGAAGGGCTCGTCCAGCAAGAGAACTTCTGGCTTGATGATGAGCGAACGCGCGAGAGCCATACGTTGACGCTGGCCCCCAGAGAGCTCGTGGGGATACCGCTGAGCGAAGGATTCGAGACCCACGCGTTCCAACATGTCGCCAACCTGTGTCCGGATTTCAGCCTTGCGAACCTTCCGGACGTGCAGACCGTATGCAACATTGTTAGCCACAGTCATATGACGGAATGGTGCGTAGTCCTGAAAACAGAATCCAATATTTCGTCGGCGCACAGGAACATTTGTGACGTTCCGTCCTTCAATCAACACATTCCCATTGCCATGGGGTTCAAGTCCCGCAATAATCCTGAGAAGCGTTGATTTGCCCGAACCGGATGGACCCACGAGTGCAGTCATCGTGCCCGACTTCAATTCAGCCGAAATGTTGAAGAGGACTTGGCTATCGCCGTAGGACTTACTAATACCTTGGAGTTCAATGCTCACGACGACTTCCTTCGCGTTGTTTGATTATGTTGAGGGTGAAGAGAGCGATGATTGAGGTCAGCGCTAAAAGCGACGCCCCGGTAAAGCCAAGTGACTGGTTGTAGTTCTCAAAATTCTCACCAATGTTCAGCGTGAGTGTTTGAGTTTGGAATGCAACGTTGCCCGAAACAATGAGTACTGCGCCGTATTCGCCAATCACGCGAGCCAATGTGAGGAGTAGGCCGTAGGCAAGTGCCCAGCGCATCGCCGGCAAGGTGATCGTGAAGAAGGTGCGCCACGTACCGGCCCCCAGCGTTGCGGCCGTGAGTTCTTGGCTCTCGCCAATTTCACGCAAGAGCGGAATGAGTTCTCGGGATACCAGTGGCAGAGATACAACTGCTGACGCCATGGCGATGCCCGGCCAGGAAAACATAATGCGGAATCCGTGTTCCGCCAATGGGGCGCCGAACCAACCATTGAATGAGTACGCCAGCTCGAGCATCACCCCGACGATGATTGGTGAGATGGCTAGCGGTACGTCAATACCAAGATCCAATATGCGAGTCCAACGAGTTGGCCGTCGAACAATAGCGAGTGATGCGCCAACACCAAAGATGACGTTAAATGGCGTTACGACCAAAGCGATGACTGCAGTGAGTCGCATCGCGGCGAGCATCTGGGGGTCGTGGAGGGAGATCCACAGGCCGTGCGATCCTTGAATCAGCGTCTCGTGAAACACCAGGTATAGGGGCGCCCCAATGAGCGATGCTACGTAGAAAACGGTTATAGCTCGAAGCGTTCTCATGGCTTTACCCAAGCCTCGCGGACCAGCGCCGCGAGAACGCGGCGAACACCGTCAAGATCATGATGGCAACGAAAAGCAAGAACACCGAGACTGAAGCAGCGCCCTCAAAGTCCTGGCTTTGGCTCAACATAAAGATGTAGGAGCTCGCGACCTCGGTATGGAAGGGTCGATTCCCGGATATAAAAACGACTGACCCAAATTCGCCAACCGCGCGAGCGAATGAAAGTCCGGCGCCCGTAAGAATCGCGGGAACCAGTGAGGGCAATGTAATGCTCCGAAAGGTGCGCCAGGGGGAGGCGCCCAGAGTCACGGAGGCCCTTTCGCCATCTAAAGACATCGTTTCCAGAACGGGCTGAACGGTGCGAACCGTAAAAGGCAGAGTCACGAAGAGCAATGCGACGACGATTCCCGTCCAAGCGTTGGCCAAAGTCAGGTGAATCGGTGAGAGGGGACCCAGGAGTGTCATCAAGGTAACGCCAGCCACAATCGTTGGTAGGGCGAAGGGGATGTCGATAATCGCATCGATGATTCGCTTGCCCGCAAATTGGTCGCGAACCAGCACAATGGCAATCATGGTGCCCATCACTGCATTAATCAATGTAGTTAACGCGGCACAGAAGATGGTGAGTTCGAGTGCGCGGACAGCCTCTGGTTGACTGATAGCCCGAAAAAAGCCACTCGGACCACCGCTGAATGCATGAGTGAGGAGGGCGGCGAATGGGATCAAGACCAACATGCTCAGGTAGGTCGATAAGAGTGAGTGTCGCCTCAGTGATGCCCAGAATTGACTCTGTCTTAGGCGCCAAGACTGCGCCGAATGACTCGCAGAAAACTGTGAGCCATTCGGCACAGCTAGCAGCTTGGATTTAGTGTCCGGCAAGTTGCAAAAAGTGGGTCACAATGCCGGTCTTTGGATGTTTCTTGTCGCTCCCGAACGTCACGGTCGGCGAGAAAAACATCGGGTCAACGGCACTCCAGCCTTGCTTGTTCAGTGCGTTGACGGTGTACAGGCTCTTCGCCTTGGCGAACTTCGGGAAAGAGCTGTTATTAGATGTCGCCACAGACTTCAAGACCGGTCGGTAACCCTGCTGCGCCCAGATGGTCTGACCAGCTGTTGAAAAAATGAACTTGTAGAAGTCCTTGGCTGCCTGGTTAGTCTCTCCGCTTTTCGTTAAGGCTGCAGGATTTTCGATGAGGAAGCTCGTGGGGGGAGTGACAATCTGAATAGCCTTGCCGGCCGCTATCGCTGCGAGAGCATCATCCTCGTAACTCAAGAGCACATCACCGTTACCCGCAATGAAGCTAGCCAGCGCAAGGGAGCCGCTCGTTGGTTGAATCGTGATGTTTTGAATTAACCGGCCAAGAAAGTCTTGCGCCTTGGCTGAGGTCTTCCCAGCTGAAAGTTGGGCGGAGTATCCGGCGAGAAGATTCCATTTGGCCGATCCAGAGCTTCGCGGATCGGGATTGATGATGTTCACCCCGGTCTTTGTGAGATCATCCCAATCCTTGATGTTCTTAGGGTTGCCAGGCCGTACGACAAAAACAACGATGGAGTCAGTCACAATGCCGGGTGTGGTGTACACCGTCTGTTGGCGCTTCCCGGTGTAGGAAGGGTTAACCCCGGCGTACTTTACGGACTGGGCCTTCCAGTTGGCGGCCACGTGGCCGCTAGCCACCACTGTGGAGATATCTGGCTCGAGTGAGAAGTTCACTAGGTCGGCCGGTTGACCGTTGGCGACGTTGGTCGCCTGGGTGCCCGACGCTCCAAAGCTGTTAGTAAACGTTACGTTGGCCCCCGCCGGAGTTGCTGCAAACGCTGTTTCCAAGGCCGTGAAGGCACTTCGAACGATTGAGTAGCCCACCACGCGGACAGTCGTTGAAGTGGCGTCGGCGTTCTGCATGCTGGCATTCACCAAGGGAAGGCATAGAACGAGACCCGCAAGTGCCCGTCGAGCGAAATGTTGAATGGAAAGTTGCATTATTACCTCATTTGCTAGTGGTGAACTTGTAATAGTAGAAATACTAGAGATTCAGGCTGGGCGTTGGTAAGCAAAACGGTTACAAAAGGATGACGATTTATTGTGCGTGAGTCGATGGCTGTAGGGGCCGGCGTTGAACACGTGGCACGGGGTGATGGACAAAGGTGCTTGCCGTCGATCGAAGGGTTCCGTCATTGAAGTGTGCTCAGTAGGCCTTTTCTGCAGGCAGAAGAGGTTTTTCGGGCTTTAGTAGGGTGGCACCGTGACAATCGAAAATGAGTCCGTCGTAAACATTGAGGCATTGCTGAGTGAGGTGGACGTTGCGATGCGTCGTCTCGCCGATGGCACATACCAACTTTGTGCCGTATGCCAAGCCCCCATTGACCGGGAGCGGCTCGTTGATAATCCGCTATTAACCACGTGCGTCCAACACCCCCAGCTAAATGAAAGTGACGACCATGAGTAACGATCAACTACTCGCCGAAGCAACTCCGGAGAATGAGGCCCAGTATTTCCGCCGGGATATCCAGGGTCTTCGTGCGCTGGCTGTCATTTTGGTGATTTTGGCCCACGCCAAAGTCGCTAATTTCGCCGGTGGCTACATCGGCGTCGACGTCTTCTTCGTGATCAGCGGATTCGTGATTACCGGACTCCTGCTTCGCCAGTCGGGACAAAATGTGGTGCGCCAACTTGGCAAGTTCTACGCCCGTCGTATTCGTCGAATCATGCCCGCTGCAACGTTGGTGATTATCGGCACATTGGTGGCGGCCTTCCATTGGATCGGGCCGTTCTCCTCGCAACCACTTCTGGCTGACGCTCGCTGGGCCTCACTATTCACGGCGAACTTCCACTTCATCACTGTCGGAACTGATTACTTCTCCCAGGGCCAACCCCCATCTTTGATTTTGCACTACTGGTCCCTGGCCGTTGAAGAGCAGTTCTACTTTGTCTTTCCACTCGTTCTCTTCGTCTCGGCCGCTCTATTCGGCCTCCGTCGTCATCGTGTGATTCTCTCCGTGTTTCTCGGTCTACTTGTGGCCGCATCAGCCATCTGGAGTGCGTATGAAACCACTCGCAATCCAGTGTCGGCCTACTACTCCCCGTTCACTCGTTTCTGGGAACTCGGGTTTGGTGCGTTGCTAGCCGCCCTACCCACAACCTTGAAGATTAAGAATGACCGCCTGGTCCAAGTCGGACAGTGGGTCAGCTTCGTGATTATCATCGCCGCTGCGATGAAACTCACCGATACCAGCCACGTACCAGGCGTGCTGACGTGGTGGGCCGTGGCTCCAGCCGGATTCCTGCTGTGGACTGGTGGGTCGACATCTCTGGCTCTTCCGAGTGGCTGGTTCTCGAAGCAGCCCCTCCGTTACATCGGCGACATCTCCTACTCTCTCTACCTCTTTCACTTCGCGTGGCTGAATATTCCTATTCAGTACGTTCTGTTGAAGTACGGCGAGACCACCAACTTGTCCGTGCTTTCACGTGTTGAACAGATTGTCGGTGCGCTGATTTGTGCCGCGTTGTCCTATCGCTTCTTTGAAAACCCGATTCGTCGCTCTAAGGTGCTGGACCGCCGTCCGTGGCTAACTGGTCTCCTCGGTGTCGGACTGATTGGACTGGTCTGGCTTTCGGCCTGGTTGATTCAGACGTATTGGACGCTGTAACTGGAATTGAAAAATGCCCCGGTGCGATGCACCGGGGCATTTTTTGTAAGTACTTACTTCTTGGTGGCCCAGAAGATCTCGGCAATCGCGTCGATTTCGCTCAAGAGGCGATCGGCCACGGCAACGTCGTTGGTCTTCTTAGCTTCGCCGGCACTCTTGGTGGCCTTCCAGAAGAGGTCGTGCAGGGTGGGGTGAGCTTCGAGGTGCTCGGGCTTGAAGTAGTCGGTCCAGAGAACCCAGAGGTGGTGCTTGACCAGTTCGGCGCGCTCTTCTTTGATTCCGGTTGCGCGGACCTTGAAGTCGGCGTCGCTGCTGGCCGCGTACTTTTCCATGCAGGCCTTCACAGATTGGGCCTCAAGCTTGGCCTGAGCGGGGTCGTAGACGCCGCAAGGCAGGTCGCAGTGAGCCGAAACGGCAGTGGCGGTGCCGTCAAAGGCGGCGGTAATGCGCTGAAAGACGTTCATGAGTCTCCCTTTCCAAGAAATGCCGACCAGGGTCGGTCGACGCGTTGTTGTGCTTTAGGTTAGCGACCATGCTGGTTCGCGCTCTCGCCGTCTTGCTCCGCCCCGTGGTTCGCCGGATTGAGGTGGTCGGCGTCTCGATGATTCCGACCTATCGACCAGGGGAATATGTCTGGGCGGTGCGTCGCTGGCGTCCGCTTCGAGCCAGTGTGGTGGTCATCGTGCCGCTTCCTGAGGACCGCTCCCGCGAGATCATGAAACGAGTCGAGACTGTCACGGACCAGGGGGTGTGGCTCGTGGGCGACAACGCCCAAGCGTCCACCGATTCGCGTTCCTTTGGAGTGGTCCCGATCGGAGCCATCAGATGGTTGGCGTATCCCCAGCGTCTGGCTATTCCAAACCCTGCCTGAACCTCCTACGCTGTAGGAGTGAATGAGAATAGAGAAGGACTTGGTGGATTTATCCACGAGCACCGCGCCAAGGCCCAGATCTCACTCCGTAAGCTTGGTGAACTGGCCGGTGTATCCAACGTGTATCTCTCTCAGATTGAGGCCAATCTCCGACGTCCCAGCGCCGACATATTGCAACGTATCGCCAAAGGTCTCCAAATCTCTGCCGAATCGCTCTACGTACAGGCCGGGATTTTGGATGAGGAGCGTCAGGGCTCTACCGAGGTGAGCATTCAGTCCGATGTCCGCCTCACCGAATCACAACGCCAAGCTCTACTCACCATTCTGCGCAGTTTTCTGGCCGACAACGCGCCCGTCGCCAAGGAAGAGACGCCATAATGGCCCGTCTCGCCGTTCTCTCCTACCACACCTCCCCGCTAGCTCAACCGGGAACTGGCGACGGTGGTGGTATGAACGTCTACGTTCGCGAAATGGGAGCAGCATTAGCTCGCCAAGGACACTCTGTCGATATCTACACTCGCCGCGACAGTCCCGCCCAGCGCGATCTGGTCCAAGTGGAGCCGGGGCTCACCGTGCATCACGTCACGGCCGGACCTACGACGTCCCTGCCTATGAAGGAACTGCGGCTCTGGGTTGATGACTTTGCTCGTTCCGTTGGGGTCCTGATGGGCTGTAATGCTAAACCCGACATTTTGCATGCGAACTACTGGCTCAGTGGCATTGCCGGTCACTGGCTGAAGCATGAACTAGATATTCCCCTAGTCATGACATTTCACACTCTCGACCGCGTGAAGGCGCTCACGTTCGGTGAAGCATCGAGCGAACGGGCAGCTGAAGAAGAACGAATTATGGCTTGCTCTGATGCCATTTTGGCAAGCTGCGACATCGAGGCACAGCAGATTGTTGACTTCTACGGTGCAAACCCTGCTCGCGTGCACATAGTTCCACTGGGTGTGGAACACGCATTCTTTTCACCCGGCACTAAGGCTGAAGCACGTCGTGCGCTCGGAATGCCCAATGACGAATCGCTCCTCCTTTTTGCGGGACGTATCCAAGATCTCAAGGGTGTCGACCTCGCCCTCGAGGCCTTTATCGAGGTGCGCCGTCGCAGTGGCACGGGCCATCTCGCCATCGTTGGGGGCCCCAGCGGTCCGAGCGGACGTGAAACACTTGACCGACTACAACGTCGAATCGCCGAAGCGGGTGTAATCGAGTCAGTTTCTCTCGTGGCCCCGCAGTCGCACCAACTACTTTCATCATGGTTTCGCGCTGCCGACTTAACTCTGGTGCCGTCATTGGCCGAGAGTTTTGGCCTGGTTGCCCTCGAATCGGCAGCGTGCGGAACACCCGTCGTAGCTTCGGCCGTCGGCGGACTTTTGACCCTCATTACCCCCGGTCAAAATGGCCTGCTCCTGGCATCGCGAGCGCCGAACGACTGGGCCGACGCGATTGAGCACGTCCTTGATCCCGCCGTGAGTGCCGGGATGGCCCAGGCCAGTGCCACGATGGCCCGGCGTTACACCTGGCGGCATACGGCCGAAGCGATTTCCGATCTAGTGCACCGGCTCCAATCGGGCGCACTGCTGCTCTGCCCCTGATGAGTTCGACACCCATAACCGACGTGGCGGCGGCCGAAGAGTTTGCGCGGACGCTTGATGCCTGGTCTCAACGCCTACTTGACGACGAGATGCTGCTCGCTGCCGAGACCGGGATCTCATCAGACGGCAAGAAACAGTGGCTCCTTCGCTTCGCCGGTGAAGAGAAGCAGTTCGTCGCCATTTGGATGACGTTGCGCCAGCGCACCGTTTACGTTGAGATTGAACTCATGCCCCCACCCGAGGAGAATGTTTCCGAAGTTTTGACGATAGCGATGGCGAAGAATTTCGATCTCTATCCACTCCATCTGGCCATTGGTCCCGATAACGGTATGTATCTTGTAATGCGATTCCCAGTGGGCGACGCCTCGAGCGAACTATTTGACGAAATCAGTGGGGCGGCCCTGCGTTACGTTGATGAGCTTTTTCCCACCTTGATGGCACGGGGATACGCGTCGGCCTATCGGCGACGAGTCACTCGACAATCCCGTTCCTAGCTCGTATCGAGAGACTCGCCAACTGAACGTCCCGCATAGCCCAAACGCCTCGCAACGGTTCGACGGCACCTTAGCCACTCGATAAGTCGAACTTTCACAACTGCACTAGCGTGTAGGTATGGCATTTGACCTCATCATCGTTGGCGGCGGACGCATGGGCGGAGCGCTCGCAAAGGGCCTTATCGCAGCCGGCTGGTGTGAACCAGCTCGTCTCGCAATTATTGAATCTTCAGTACAGACTCGTGACGTACTCACGAGTGAACTTCCCGACGTGACCGTGCTCGCTTCGCTGGAACTCGAGCACGTTGACCCCCAGACCACTAGCGCCATCTTGGCAGTCAAGCCCGATCAGGCAGAAGGTGCCGCCCGTCTCATTGGTGCCGTCGGAATCCGACGCGTGCTATCGGTCGTGGCAGGACTTTCGACAAAGCGAATTGAAGCGACGCTACCTAATGGTGCAGCGGTCATCCGTTCAATGCCTAATACCCCCGTGCTCGTTGGTAAGGGTGTGTCCGCCATTTCGGGGGGCGATTTCGCGACCAAGGATGACTTGGACTGGGCCACTTCGGTGCTCGGGGCCGTTGGCATCGTCGTTCGAGTGAGTGAAAAGCACATGGATACCGTGACGGGCCTGTCGGGCCCCATGCCGGCCTACCTCTACATGGTGGTAGAGGCATTGGTCGAAGCCGGCGTCCATCAGGGTCTTACCCGTGAAGTGTCACGTCAACTTGTTATCGGTACCTTCGAAGGTTCTGCCGCCCTCTTGGCTGCATCTGACTCAACGCCCGAAGAGCTCCGCAGTCAAGTGACCTCACCGGGTGGCACGACCGCTGCCGGGCTGCGCATGCTCGAAGCCCGCGCTGTTCGTGCCGCATTCCTCGAAGCCGTTGCCGCCGCCTCCGAGCGCAGTCGCCAACTGGGTCGCTAGGAACGGTTTCCAATATGTCGAGTGCCATCAACCGCAATCGCCAACTGTCTGAGCCCACTATTGCCAGACTTCCGGTCTATCAACGGATTGCTCAGGAGATGTTGCGTCGTGGTCTGACCAAGACCGACTCGAAGCGTCTTGGGGAACTGGCGGGAGTCACTGCCGCTACGGTCCGTCGTGACCTCTCCGGACTCGGTCCACTCGGTACCCGTGGCTCGGGGTATGACGTACAGACCCTCGAAGTACAAATCGATGAAGCACTCGGTCACAACCGTCTCTACGACGTGGTCATTATTGGTCTGGGAAATCTTGGCCGCGCGCTCGCGGGGTCCAACAACTTCCTTATCCGTGGAGCCCAAATCGTCGGTCTCTACGATGTTGACCCGCAACTCATCGGCACCGAAATTGCGGGCGTCACTGTCCGTGATCCTCGAGATGGCATCTCGCCCGCCACCATTGGCGTTATCTGCACACCAACGGAAGTAGCCCAAGAAACGGCCAACGCCCTCGTCGAGGCCAATATCCACGCAATATTGAACTTCTCCCCCATGGTGCTGGAGGTGCCGGTCGGTACCGCTGTTCGGTACGTGGACTTTTCGATCGAATTGCAGATTCTGGCCTACCACCTCACCAATGGAACCGGGCCCCTCGGCGGCGGTCTCCTGCGCACTTTGGGACTTACGACCCCGCCGGTTGCGGCTCGACCCTCCTAGCATGGGGGCGGAGGTCACGTGTCTTTTCTCTCAGTTGGACTAAATCACGAGCGGGCGACGCTGGATTTGTTGGAGCGCGTTACGGTCCCTGACGATGAATTTGGCAAGGCTCTCGGCACGCTGTTGGCGAACGCCAATATTCAAGAGGCCGTCTTGGTCTCCACGTGCTTGCGCACTGAGGTCTACGCCGTAATCGATCGGTTTCACGGAGCCGTTGAAGAGATCACGGCCACGCTTTCGACCATAACCAACGTTCCCGAGGATGAGATCTCACCAGTTTTAGAAATCCACTTTGATCGCGGTGTATCGACCCATCTTTTTTCTGTGGCCGCTGGATTGAAGTCGGTGGTGCCGGGGGAGTTTGAAGTACTCGGTCAGCTACGACGCTCGCTCGAACGGGCCGAAGAGGAGCACGCCGTCGGTGCCGAGCTCTCCGCACTCTTCCAGAGGGCCATTGCCGCCGGTCGCAAGGTCCGAAGCGAAACGGCTATTGCTCGGGGCACGACCAGCTTCGCTCAAGCCACCGTTGACCTCATTCGCCACGAACTTGGCGCAACCATAAGTGGCGCTACCGCCATTGTGTATGGCGCGGGCCAGTTAGGCCAGGGCATTGTCAAGGGACTGAGCGATGACCGCCTCGGACTCGAGCGCATCATGGTGGCCAATAGGACGGTGGCTAACGCCGATGCCGTGTTGGTGGAACTCGCCGATGACCGTATTAAGGCCGTATCCCTAGAGGAAGCGTCCCAGCACCTACACCAAGCGTCGATTGTGGTGACGGCTATTGAAGTCCCTCACACACTCTTGAGTATCAGTGACTTTGCCGGTAGCCAGACTCCCGTCCTTATTGTGGACCTCGGCATGCCCCGGGTCGTTGATGGTGATGTCGATACGCTGCTGCACGTTCGACGACTCGACATCGCGCACCTCCGTGAAGTGATTGACCGCTCATTGGCTGAACGTCGTGACGAAATACAAGCAGCCGAAGAAATCTTGAGGTCTGAAGTTGAGAAGTATCTCGAAGATCGCCGGTCGCGAGGCGCCGCTTCCATCGTGTCGGAATTGCGTGAACGGTTTGAAGATATTCGTCGAATGGAATTGTCAAAGCGCCAGTCAGACTTCTCGTTTTTGACTGCGGACCAGTGGGAGATGGTGGAGTCACTAACTCGCTCAATCGTGGCCAAGATCGCGCACCAGCCCACCCTGGGGCTCAAAGATTCTGCCGGAACGGACCGAGGTCAGCGCCTTACCGAAGCGCTACGCAACCTCTTTGACCTGTGAGCCACCTGCGACTCGCGACTCGTCGATCGCCACTAGCCCTGGCTCAGGCCACGGAGGTCGCGAGCCGACTCGAACTATCGGGCACGACGTGCGAAATTGTCGAGGTTGTTACAACAGGTGATCGTCAAAACGATGTTCCGCTCACCACAATTGCCGGTCAGGGCGTCTTTACCGCCGAGGTTCAACACGCTGTCTTGGAGGGACGAGCCGACGTGGCCGTCCACTCGGCCAAAGACTTACCTTCGGTAACGCCCGAAGGTCTCATCATCGCCTGCGTCCCCGAACGTCGCGATCCGGCCGATGTGCTCGTGGGCCGCTCATTGGCCGGTCTGGGTCCGGGCGCTACGGTGGCGACCGGCTCTCCTCGCCGCCGATCCCTGTTGGCGGAGCGACGCCCCGACCTGAACTTCGTGGAGCTCCGTGGAAATATGGCGGCCCGTCTGGCGGCCGTTAACGAGTCGGGCATTGACGCCGTCGTGGCCGCGGCGGCAGCCCTTGATCGTCTGGGGTGGAGCGAGCAGATCGCCGAGCGCCTCGATCCCGAATGGTTCGTCCCTCAAGTAGGCCAAGGGGCCATTGCTCTGGAAACCCGACCCGATGATGCGGTGACGCTGCGGGCACTCGCGGCGATTCACGATGCAGATGCGGCTATTCGCTTGACCTGCGAACGCGCTTTTTTGGCCGAGCTCGGTGCGGGCTGTGCGATTCCCGCCGCCGCCCACGCCACGTGGCACAACGGCACTCTCTCCTTAAGTGGAATGATGGCGGCACCATCGGGGATCCGCGTGCTGCGCTTTAGAGAGTCCGGTAGTGACGCCCAGGCACTCGGAGTCTTGGTCGCTCGTTACATTCGTGATGAGCTTGGTGGCGGCGATCTACCAACGAGTCGGTGACGTGAAGCGCGTAACTCTGACGCGAGAGCCACCTCGAAACGACGAAGTACGTCGTCGTCTCGAAGGTCGCTGCTTCGTTCAAGAGCTCCCTTTGACCACCACCCGTGAATTTGAGATGGCGGAAGTCGATCGTGCCCTAGACGGACTCGGTGACGATCCCCAGTCCATTGTGGTAACGAGTGCCCGCGCCGCCATGTTTGTGGCTAGGGCGCAACAACGCTTTCCTCGCGCCATCGTGGTGACCGTTGGTCCCGCCACGCTGCGCGCTCTCGAACTACAGGGCGTGTCAGGCGCACACTTGTCACCCGCCCTCTCGGCGACTTCAATCGCTGCGATGGACTTGGCGACACCCGTACTTTCACTCGGTGCCCTCCATCCTCGCCCCGAGCTAGCCAATGGCCTCGCGGCGCGTGGCTTGGCTCACACGCACGTTGCCGTCTACGAAACTACGCCTCGGGTGCTCACCAGCATGGATCAAGACCTATTGGCCACTTCAGACGTTGTGGTCATCGGCGCCCCTTCGGCGTGGGCGGTGGCGTCTCCCCATATCCGCCCCGAAACGGTTGTAGTGGCCCAGGGCACGACCACGGCTGAGGCCGTCAGGGAAACCCACTCCGCCGTGGTGATGGCAGCCACTCCCGAAGAAATTGAGAGCGCCCTCTTTTAGTACATGAAATCGTGGCTACTAGCCTGAACTCATGGCTTTCCCGACTGAACGTCCTCGCCGACTCCGCTCGACTGCAGCTCTCCGTCAACTAGTTGCCGAGACCACCCTGAGTTTGGATGACCTTGTGGCACCTCTCTTTGTCGCCGAGGGCCTCTCGGAGCCGAAGACGATTTCTTCACTCCCAGGTCAGTTTCAACACACCGTGCCGTCACTACTCGCTGAGGTGCGCGAGTTGTATCACCGCGGTGTACGTAGCCTCATCCTCTTTGGCGTACCGAACTCCAAGGATGAGTTGGGTTCGGGTGCCTATGATGCCAACGGGATCGCCCAAGTGGCCCTCCGTGAAATCCGTAGTGAGTTCGGTGACTCCATGGTCATCATGTCGGACCTCTGTTTGGATGAATACACCTCCCACGGCCACTGTGGCGTGGTGAAGGCCGACGGAACCGTCGACAACGACGCCACGCTCGAGCTCTACGTTCGCACCGCCTTGGCCCAGGTGGAAGCGGGAGCGCACGTCGTGGCTCCCAGCGGCATGATGGACGGCCAAGTCGGCGCTATTCGGCAGGGTCTCGACGGGGCCGGCTATCTCGACACCGTCATTTTGGCCTACGCCGCCAAGTACGCCAGTGGTCTCTATGGACCCTTCCGTGAAGCCGTCGGCGTGGAGATTGCCGGTGGTGGTAATCGCAAGACTTACCAGCAAGATCCGGCCAATCGTCGCGAATCACTCCGTGAGGCCCGTGCTGATGTTGAGCAGGGTGCGGACATCATCATGGTGAAGCCGGCCATGACGTATCTCGATGTTGTGAGCGACCTCCGCCGAGAACTCGATGTTCCCTTATGCGCGTATCACGTGAGTGGGGAGTACGCCATGATCAAGGCTGCTGCCGCTAACGGATGGATCGACGGCGAAGTTGTGGCTCTCGAACAATTGCTCGCAGTGCGTCGCGCCGGTGCCGATTTCGTTCTGACCTATTTCGCCAAAGAAATCGCCGAAGTGTTGCAGCGATGACAATGACTAACGAGGCGTGGTTCGACCGCGCGAAGATTGTGATTCCCGGTGGTGTCGATTCTCCGGTGCGAAGTTTCCGTAGTGTCGGAGGGACCCCGTACACCGTCGTTTCGGGTTCAGGCGCCTACGTCACTGACGTCGAAGGAACGACGTACGTGGACTACGTCCAGAGCTACGGCGCCTCACTGCTCGGTCACGCTCACCCCGATGTGGTGGCGGCCATCCAGTCACGGGCCGCACTCGGTACGACCTTTGGAGCCCCCACGCAAGGTGAAGTCGAATTGGCCGAAGCCATGGTGGCCCGCGTCACTGGTCTGGAACAAGTGCGACTCGTTAGTTCGGGGACCGAGGCCGTGATGAGTGCGGTACGACTCGCTCGCGGGGCTACCAAGCGTTCGAAGATTCTCAAGTTTGACGGTTGCTACCACGGACACTCTGACGCCCTGTTGGTCGCCGGTGGTAGCGGTGTGGCGCAGATGGGTCTGCCCGACTCGGCCGGTGTCACCGCTGGTGCGGTGGGCGACACCCTCGTCGCGCCGTACAACGTTGTGCCCACACTGGACGAGTCCATTGCGGCTGTGCTCGTGGAGCCAGTGGCTGCCAACATGAATCTCGTTGCTCCAGCGCCCGGATTCCTGGCGGGACTACGCGCTGAGTGCGACCGCGTGGGTGCGCTCTTGATTTTTGACGAAGTCATCACGGGATTTCGTCTCGCCCGTGGTGGAGCCGAGGAGTACTTCGGCATTACCCCCGATATCTGGTGCTTCGGCAAAGTCATCGGTGGCGGCCTGCCTGTTGGTGCCTTTGGCGGTAGCCGCGAACTCCTGAGTAACTTGGCCCCGCTGGGCCCCGTGTACCAAGCCGGCACTCTCTCGGGTAACCCCTTGGCGACGGCCGCCGGTGTCACGGTAATGAATGCCATGGACACGGCCTCCTACGTTGTGCTGACGACGGCAGCGCAGAAGTTCGCCAGAGATCTAGAAGCGGTCATTCGTGAGAACGGCCTCTACGCGGTGATTCCCACCCAAGGACCACTGCTTGGTCTCTTCTTGGCCCCTAGCGAAGTGTCAGCTCCATCTAATTTTGATGAGGCGAAAGTCCTTTGCGACAACGGGCTCTACCGCAAGTTCTTCCACGAGATGCTCTCGCGCGGCATCGCGATGGCTCCTGGATCGTACGAAATTATGTTCGTCTCGATGGCTCACGGATCACGCGAGTTTGATCGGACGTTGCAGGCAGCGGCCGAGTCGGCCCGCGCTACTGCTTAGGCGTT
>WLNA01000025.1 GCA_009726065.1 Actinomycetota bacterium | reverse complement strand
GACCAGATCTGGCAGGGCATCTGGGAGCAGGACCGCTTCCCCGAGGAAATCACGACAATCTCCAAGGCCCTGCGGGAAAAACTGACGGCCGAACTGCCCCTGGCCCTCGAAGTGGCCAACGATGTTTCGACCGACGAGGGCACGACCCGCAAGTGGGTCTACCGACTCCACGACGGCTACACCATTGAAACCGTCCTGATGAACTACGAGGATCGGGTCACGGTCTGCATCTCGACCCAGGCCGGGTGTGCCATGGGCTGCACCTTCTGCGCCACCGGCCAGGCCGGGTTCTCTCGTCAACTCACGTTGGGCGAAGTAGTCGAACAGGTGGTCCGGGCCGGCCGGGCCGCGGCCCCTCGACGCATCTCGAACATTGTCTTCATGGGCATGGGTGAGCCACTGGCCAACTACGACGTGACCGTCGGCACGATTCGCGCCCTGCACCACGAGCGGGGACTCTCCGCTCGTAACTTGACGGTCTCCACCGTCGGCATTGCACCCGCCATCGAGCGTCTCGCCCTCGAGGGTCTGCCGTTGACGTTGGCCATCAGCTTGCACGTGGCTAACGATGCCGAACGCGATGAACTGATTCCCATCAACAAGCGTTACAACCTCGAGCGGCTCTACCAGGCCTGCGAAGTGTGGCGTAATGAAACGGGCCGACGAATTTCTTTTGAGTGGGCGCTTATCTCCGGCGTCAACGACACCGACCAGGCTCTGTACGAACTGGCCGAGTACGCCCGACCACTCGGGGCCCACGTCAATCTCATTCCCCTTAATCCCACGCCGGGCTTTCTGGTGATCGGTTCACCGGCCGCGCGGGTCCGTTACTTCCGTGACGAACTCGAAGAGCTCGGTGTGAACGCGACCGTTCGCCGCACGAGAGGTCGCACTATTGACGCGGCCTGCGGCCAACTGGCCAACGTTACGAATGGGAAGCGTCGTTCAATCCCAGTTCGCTAGCACGTTCGTTCCAAAAGCCTCGCCAGTGCCAGGCCACGAACACGGAACCGACCACACAGGCCAGTCCGCCACTGACGACTGAAACGGCCGTTGAGGTAATTCCCGCCACCGCGCCCGACTCTAAGTCGCCGAGGCGCGGACCACCGGTGACGACGGCTATTTGGATGGCACTGAGTCGACCGCGATACTGATCTTCAATGCGACTTTGCAAGATGGCGTTACGCAGCACGGCGGAGATCACGTCAGCCCAACCGGCAACGGCCAGACCCACCAGAGCGAGACCAACCCAGGGGGAGAGACCGAAGAGGGCAATGGCCACTCCCCATCCGGCCACGGCCACAATGACGGCTCGTCCCCGACGTTCGACCCGTTCGACCCAACCCGTAGTGACCGCGCCGAGCAGGGCCCCGATACCGGGGGCGGCGAAGAAGAGGCCCACCAACTGCGGACCACCGTGAAAGACCGTGAGGCCCATGGCGGGGAAGAGAGCGCGGGGCATGCCGAAGATCATGGCGTTGAGGTCGGCCACGTAGACGCCTTGGGCCACCTTGTGGGTGCGCAGGTAGGCCAAACCTTCCTTGGTCGCCCGCCAACTCGAGATGGCGGTGACACCCTCGCTCGGGGGCAGCGGGTCCATGCGCAGCGTCGCGCCAACAAAGACCACGAAGGAGGCCACGTCGACCCAGTAGCAAGAGGCCACACCGAACCCGGCGAGCAGCAGACCGGAGATGGCTGGCCCCACCACGGTGGCGACTTGGATGCCGACCTGATTTAAGGAGTAGGCCGAAACCAATTTGGTGGGCGAGACCAAGCGGGGAATCGAGGCGTTGCGCGCGGGATTGACAAAGCCGCCACCAAAGGCCGCCGCGGCCGAGAGCAGCACGATGGCCGCCAGCGAGGGATCCGCCAGCATTGAGTTAACGGCCAGTCCGCAACTCAGCAGCGCTAACAGGGCGCCCCCGATCGACAAGATGCGTCGCTTGTCGGTGCGATCACCCAGCGCCCCACCCCAGAGCGAGCCCCAGATGAGAAAGGGCAGTTGAAAGAGCGAGACGAGGCCGACCCAGAGGCTGGAGTGGGTGAGCTGATACACCTGGTAGGCAATGGCCACGACGGTCAGTTGGTTGCCCAGCATCGAGGCCAAGTGTCCGGTGAAGAGGAGGCGAAAATTACGGCTCTCCCGCAGGGGCGTTACATCTACGAAGAGTCGAGCCACAGATAAACGATACGGCGGCTCTAGAAAGAGGGCCGGTTTCCAACTACCCTCTCACCATGGACGTTTTGGACTTCGTCGATCTCGAACGCTTCCCAATTACGGATCTGGACTCTCCACGGGGCCAAGCCGTTATTGCGGAGGCCCGCCAGCAGGTGGTCTCACTGGGTGCGGCCGAACTCTCCGGCTTTATTACTGAAGCCGGCGTGGCCGCTCTCGTGCGTGACGCCGAAGCCCTGGCCGAACGAGCGCACCCCTCGGGCGGCATGGGCACGGCCTATCTCGAGACCCCGAGTGACGAGTGGCCCGAAGGTCACCCCCGTCGTCACCGCATGAAGTTTGGCGTGCGAGCGGTCGGGTACGACATCATTCCCCGGACCTCACCACTGCGCCAACTGTACGAACACCCCCTGGTGACCAACTTCATCGAAACCATTTTGAATCGCGGACCCCTCTTTCACTACGCCGATCCCTGTGGCGCACTCAACCTGGCCGTGATGGCCGAGGACGACGAGTTGCAGTGGCACTACGACCAGACGGACTTCGTGGTCTCCCTCGCCATTCAAGATGCCGAGACGGGTGGTGACTTCGAAATGGTGCCCAAGCTGCGTTCGGCCGACGACGAGCAGTACGACCGAGTGAAGCGCGTCTTCGATGGCGATCACTCCGAAGTGGTCACCCTGGCCATGACGCCCGGCACCCTGCTGGTCTTCGAAGGTCGCAACTCGCTCCATCGCGTTTCACCCATCCAGGGCGACACGTTGCGACACGTCGGTCTCTTGGCCTACGACACCAAACCCAACACGGTCTCGTCCGAACACTTGCGAATGAATCGTTACGGCCGCACTGAAGTCTTCGCCGAGCCACCGACTACGTGGCCCGCGGCATGACGACCTACTACGGCGAGGCCTACGCCGGCCAGGGCGTTAACGGGGCGCACCCCAACACCATGCTGGGGCCGAAGGGCAGTGCCGTTGAAACGGCTTGGGCTACTGCGCTCGCGACCCCGCGCGAGGGCCACAGCTCCTTTGTCGTGATCGCCCGACCTAATCAACCCGTTCTCCCCATGACGCTCTTTGTTAATAAGGCGACTATTGCCTCTGATCGTCACGCCTCGTTGACGTGGGGCGCGGCCCAGTTGGGTGTGGCCAGTGGGGTACTGGATGCCGTGGTCGAAGGACTTATCGATCTCACCGAGGCCCCCAACTTGCTGCTTATCGCCGCGGTGTGGGTCGACCCCAAGGCCGACGACGACGACGCTATTTACGAGAACAATCGTTTGGCTATCACGGAGTCCATCCGTCGTGGTTTCAATCTGGCGGTGACTGACGAGCTCCTAGAACTCCGTCATCATCCCATGAACGGGTACTACAACCCTCGGGCCTAGTTGGCTAGTGCGGCCAGGGCCTGGTCGACGTGGGCGTTCATGTTGAACTCAGAACTAATCACGGCGCGAATCGTGCGGTCCTCGTTAATAACGAACGTGGTGCGCTTGACCTTAAGCAGACCAATGGCCCGCTTGACGCCGTAGGACTTCGCCACGGCCCCGTCGGTGTCGGCGAGCAGGGGGTAGTCGAAGTTGTGCTGGGAGGAGAACTCGGCCTGCTTGGCCACGTCGTCCATGGAGATACCGACACGCTGGGCGTGAAAGTCAGCGAAGGCCGAAGCGTTGTCCCGGAAGGAACAGGCTTCCTTGGTGCAGCCCGAGGTCATGGCGGCGGGGTAGAAGAACAGAACTACCGGACCATTGGTAAGAAGTGAGGACAGTCGTTGGGTCTGTCCGTTCTGGTCGGTCAATGAAAAATCGGGGGCGAGGTCACCTTGGCGCATAGCGCAAGGTTAGGTCACGGATCGAGTCGAAACCCGACGCCGCGAATGGTGAGCAGGTGAACGGGGTTGCCCGGGTCGACTTCCAACTTTTGGCGTAAGCGCTTCACGTGGGTGTCGAGAGTGCGGGTATCGGCGAGGTCGCGGCCCCACCAAATCTCGTCCAGACATTCGTCACGGGTAACGACTTGGCCGAGGCGGGAGGCAAAGAGGGCCAACAGGTCGAACTCTTTGCGGGAGAGTTCCAGTTCGACGCCGTCACGCACCACGGAGCGACGAATGGTGTCAATCCGAAACTCACCGATGCTCATGATCACGTCACTGGCCGGCTCGCTGCCGCTGCGACGAAGCACGGCTCGAATACGGGCAATCAGTTCGCGGAGTCGGTAGGGCTTGGTGACGTAGTCACTGGCCCCAAACTCGAGGCCCAAAATCACGTCGACTTCTTCGGAGCGGGCTGTCACCATGATGATCGGTACGGCCGACGTGGCTCGCAGCTCGCGACAAAAGTCAATGCCACTCCAGTCGGGGAGCATGACGTCGAGCAACAGAATGTCGGGCTTGACGGCGGCGAACTGGGTGCGGGCGTCGGCAATGGTGCTGGCGGCCGCGACAACAAATCCCTCACCGACGAGTCCGATGCTTAAGGCGTCGACGTAGCTGGGCTCATCTTCGACGATGAGGACCACAATGCGACCGTCGGGATCAACCATTGGCTGTTCCTCGAGGCGTGGAGAAGGTTGCGGCGCCACTCAGCGAACGCGAGGGGAGGGAATTTACTGAGTGGGCCACGTACCTACGGTAGGAAGTTGGAGTTATCTCTTGGTGAAGTTTTAGGTGCTTTGAGGTTTTCGCGAAGTAAAACTTCGCCTATTTTTCACGTACGTGATGCGCTCGTCAGAGCGGGGCATCTCGTTCAATGACGACGCGCTGGTCTCGTACCTGGATGGAAGCTTCGCCGCGCAAGAGGGCGTGCAGATCGTCACCGAGTACGGCTTGACGCCAGGCCACATCGACTCGACTGGGCTGCTGGGCGACAAAGTCGGTGATGTCCTTGCGGGTAGCCAGGATCTTGAAATCAATCGTGAGGTCAATGGCGCGTTGCGCGGCCACGGCCGCGAGGACATTGACGAGTGGTTCGAGGTCGGGATCGAGGGCTCCACCGGGGAGACGGCGCAGTTCGCCGGGGCTCTCGTCCTTGGCCCGGGTGAGCAGATCGATGATCTCCATGGCGAAGGGTTCGGGAATGTTGGCGCAGCCCTTGTGGTTCTTGAAGTCCCGCAGGGTGGCCGGGGGTTTGCTGGCGAGCGAGACCATGGCGTCATCCGTGATGATGTGGGAGAGCGGCTTGTTGCGACGCTGGGCCCGATCGTTACGCATGATGGCGAGACGCTGGGCTCCGAGTTGGCGACCCGATGGAATACCAGTCGCTCGACTGAGTCGCCACCAGAGTTCTTCGGGTGGGGTGGTGGTGAAGAGTTGGGTGCGAACAACTTCGTTCTCACTCTCCAACCAGGCCAAGCGGTCAAGCGCTTCGATGTCGGCCGTCACCTTGGCGACCAACTCGTGCAGGTGGGCCACGTCTGAGGCCGCGTAGTGGCGGACGGGCTCGGAGAGCGGACGGACCGTCCAGTCAGTGCGTTGGTGAGTCTTATCCAGTGAGACTCCCACGTACTTTTGCACCATGTAGGCCAACGACGGGGTGGAGTAGCCAAGGAGTTGCCCGGCCACCTGGGTGTCAAAGAGACGAGACGGGCGCACTCCGACGGCAATCTCCAAGAGTTCGAGGTCACCTTGAGCGGCGTGAAAGAGGGCCTGACCGCCGCCCTGAAAGAGCGGGGCCAACAGCGTGAGGTCGACGAGGTAGGGATCGATTAGGGCAATCCGGTCGGGCCAGCCGATCTGGACCAACGAGAGTTCCGTGCTGTACCAACGGCCCGAGGTGAACTCGGTGTCGAGGGCGTAGTCGGCGTTGAGGTCGCGGCTAGCGACCAGGTCGCTCAGTTGGTCGTTCGTGGTGACCCACTCGACGGCGATGTTGTTAATCGAAACGTTAATAACGAGAGCCTAAGAGAGTTGGCTCGTTACTTCGCGTACATAATCCTGAGAGCCGAGGCTTCGAGGACGGAACCGTCCTTGGCCGAGTAGGTCCGCATCAACAAGGTGCCGTAACGTGTGCTCGATTTGGTGAAGGTGATCTGACCTTCAAAGGATGCGAGTTCCCCCATCGAGCCGCCCATCACGTAGCCCGTACCAATCGCGGCCAGTGATTGATCACCGCGTAGCTCCACATTGACCTGAGCCTCAAAGGCCGTACTGATCCCGCGCAGGGTGGCGGGGGAGGTGAGGCTCGCGAACAGTGCCGGTGTCGTTATTTGGATATTGGCCGTGGCGGCCCCGAGGACCCACCAAGAATCGTCGTCCGTGAGTTGACGCACCAGCACCGTGGTGATGGCCCCGGTGGCACTACTGCGAACCGGTACTTCGCCCGAGCGAGAATCGCCCTGCTGGAAGGCACCAACCACTGGCGCTGAAAATCCGAGGTAGGCCACGGCGAAGGAGGAGGCCGCGGTGACGGGGTCGCTAAAGCGCAACGGTGTCCGGGCGAAGGGCCACATTGCCGAGGCTGGCTGAGTCACTTCGGACGTCGTCGTCGTGACGGCGGCCGATGTCGTCGGGGGCACCGAATGGCTGATGTACCCCAGAGAAAAGGCGAGTCCGGAAGCTACTGCGAGTGCGAGTAGGAAAAGAGTGAAACGTTTGGTCATGATTGACCTCCACTACGAGAGTAGAACAGTTGTCGGGTTTTGTCAGTACGGTAGAACAGAACGAATTAGGAGTCCCCATGTCCTCTCTCTTTGACGAAGTCACGTTTGAGCACGGCTCAACGATCAAAAACCGCTTTATGTTGGCTCCGCTCACCAATCAGCAGAGCAACGTCGACGGCACGTTGAGCGATAACGAGTACCGCTGGTTGACCATGCGCGCCCGGGGCGGTTTCGGACTGACCATGACGTGCGCCTCCCACGTGCAGGCCAACGGTAAGGGTTTTGCCGGACAGCTGGGATGTTTTAGTGACGACCACCTGCCCGGTCTCACCCGATTGGCGGCCGGCATCAAGGAACACGGTTCGATGGCCATCGTGCAACTCCACCACGCGGGACGTCGCTCACCAGCAGATCTGATCGAGGGACCTCCCGTCTGTCCGGCCGACGACGAGCCGACCGGTGCACGGGCCCTCACGACGGTGGAAGTCGAACAACTGGTGGCCGACTTCATCACCGCGGCCCAACGTTGTGAGAAGGCCGGCTTTGACGGCGTGGAGATTCACGGCGCCCACGACTACATCATCTGTGAGTTTTTGAACGGCACGCTGAATCAGCGGACCGATCAGTACGGGGGATCGGTCGAAAATCGGGCTCGGATAATCATGGAAATTCTGGCCGGCATCCGCGCCACCTGCCGACCCGACTTCAACGTCTCGGTTCGCATGTCGCCCGAAATGTTCGAAATGAAGACTCAAGACATCGTGGATGTCTTTGGCATGTTGGTCGCTACCAACCAGGTCGACTTCATCGACATGTCCCTCTGGAACGTCTTTAAGGAGTCTTCGGACCCCGAATTTGAAGGCCAAGTACTGCTCGACATCTTCACCAAACTCGAGCGGGAAACGACCAAGTTGGCCGTGGCCGGCAAGATCTACAGCGCAGAAGATGCCCAGCGCTGTCTGGACGCCGGAGTCGACATGGTGGCCATTGGCCGCGCGGCCATTACCAACCACGACTTCCCGCTCCAGACCCACGCCAATCCCAACTTCGCCATGCGCGAACTTCCCGTACCGCGAGCGACCTTGGCGGCCGAGGGGTTGAGCGAAGGTTTTATTGAGTACATGAATAGCTGGCGCGGATTCGTCGGGGAGTAGTCGGACCCGGCTCCGGTTCGCCCACGCGAGAGTGCTGATTCGTCTCGCAATCATTGCCGGTACCGTCACTGCACACCTAGAACAAGGAGTCACTCATGGCCACCACTCGTAGCGCAACCACCACCTGGCAGGGAACCCTCCTCGAGGGCCAGGGCGAGGTCACCCTTAACTCCAGCGAACTCGGCACCTACCCCGTGACCTGGGCCGCTCGCTCCGAAGAGGCCAACGGCAAGACCAGCCCCGAAGAGTTGATTGCCGCCGCCCACGCCTCATGCTTTTCAATGGCCTTCTCTAGTGGTTTGGCCAAGGCCGGTCACCCCGTGAAGCACCTCACCACGAATGCCGAAGTGGACTTCGTCCCCGGTACGGGCATCACCGAAATCCGCCTCACCGTGAGTGGCGAGGCTGAAGGCTTAGATGCCGCGGGATTCGCCGAGGCGGCCGAAACGGCCAAGGTGAACTGCCCCGTTTCAAAGGCGTTGAGCGCAGTGCCTATTCAACTGACAATTCAGTAGTCCCATCGAACGCAAAAATGCCCGCCCTGAATTGGGCGGGCATTTCTGTTGTCCGACGGGTGTTAGAGATTGACCTCTAACTCTTCGAGCTCTTCGATAGCGACGTGGCGATCGGCCTTCGCGGCCATCTTGAAGTACGGCGCCTTAACAACGAACCAGAAGTAGAACATTGGGATCAAGCCCAGCCCCATGGCGCCGAGTCCGACCCACAGCGTCGTGTTGTCCAGTTCGGGAATGACCTTGAAGAAGACGTAACCCATGAAGACTGAACCCAGCAGTGGCCACAGTCCGATGAAGATGAAGTTGCTCACCGACTTGAAGAGCAGGCGACGGTACAAAATCACCACGGAGAGTCCGGCCAGGCTGTAGTAAAAGCAGATCTGCAAACCGATTGCGCTGTAGCCCGCGCTCATGATGGTGCTGATATTGCCAATGTACTGGGAGCCAACGAAGAGGCAGAGCGAAAGTACGGCAATGACCATGGTGGCCACGAAGGGGCTCTTGCGATCCTTGTGCACCGTTCCGAGGGCTCGGGGCAGCGTGTGGTCACGTCCCATTACAAAGAGGGTGCGCGTTACCTGAATCAAGGTCGTCTCGAGCGTCGCGACAGTGGAGAGCAGAACGCTGACCACGATCAACTTGCCACCCCAACCGGGCCAGACCGCTTGCCCGAGCACCTGGAGGATGTTGGCGGCGTTGTTCTCATCGGTGAGCTGGGCCGGCGTGAGGACGAGGTTGGACGCCACGGTGAAGACCTCAAACAACGTGAAGACCACAAGGGCGCCGAGGATGCCCCCGAGACCGGACGTGCGCTTGGCGTCCTTGGTCTCTTCATTCAAGTTGGCGGTGACGTCCCAGCCCCAGTAGTAGAAAGCGGCGAGGAGTGCGCCCCCCGTAAAGGTGGCCATTGAGAATCCGCTACCACCCGCTTCGTGAAAAATTGATGGCGAGAACCAGCTCCATTGGAAATGGGTCACGTGGGGCGTAGTGAAGAAGGCCATCGCGGCGAAGAGGCCCAGGAAGAAGATCTCAACACAACTCATGATGATCTGTACTTTGACCGTCACCGTTACGCCGGCCGCAACCGCGCCCACCATCAACAAGAAGAAGAGGCTGCCAAAGATGGTGATCCAACCCTGCGACGACGAGAGACTGTCACTAAAGAGGCTCAAGACACTGGACCCCGCGGGAAAGGTCGCAATGACCATGAAGATCAGGGCCGAGACGAAAACGGCCCATCCGGAGAGATACCCGAGAACGGGGTGTAGTGCTCGGCGCACCCAGGAGTAGGAGGCGCCGGCGCTCTGGTCGTGGCGGCTCAGGTAACTAAAGGCAAAGACGATGCCGAACATGGGAATGCCGCAGTAGAGCAGGGCCGCGGGGCCACCGAAGGCCACCGTGCCAAAGAGGGCCGTGGTGGTGGCGGCAATGGAGTACGCCGGTGCGGAGCCCGCAACGCCCATGATGACGGAGTCAAAGAGACCGAGAACTCCACCTCGCAGGTTTTGTTCCGGAGAACTCGTTTGGTTGCTGACAGTGTCCGACATGGGCACCTCTTTCGTTATGGGGTTATCACCTTCAAAGTTTGCTCGACTGAACTCTCTGAACTTACACTGCGCCCAAGGTAAATACGAATATCTTTTCTACGAACTGCTGCGGTAGTGGGCCCGACCGTTAGCGTTGGCTTGCGTTGCTAGTGACACCGCGACGAATCAATAGAGGAGATCATCATGAAGGCTGCTGTTTACTACCAAACCGGAGCGCCCGACGTCTTTCGTTACGAAGAGATTGCCGATCCCATTCCGATGGACCACGAACTTCTCCTCCGTGTCGAGGCCATCAGCATCGAGGGCGGCGACACCCTGAACCGCCTCGGCGGCGATATGGCCACTACACCACACGTGGTGGGCTATCAGTGTGCCGGTGTTGTCGTGCAGGTGGGCTCGCTCATTACCAAGTTCCAAGTGGGCGACCGGGTTGTAACAACTGGCACCCACGGTTCGCACGCCGAACTGCGCGTCGCCGGCGAGGCCTTCTGCTGGGCTATTCCCGAAGGATTAAGCACGCTCGAAGCGGCCTGTGTGCCGATTGCCTTCGGCACGGCCCACGACTCCCTCTTCGAATTCGGTCGACTCCAGGCGGGCGAGACCGTCTTGGTCCACGCCGGAGCCAGTGGCGTCGGCATCGCGGCCATTCAGTTAGCGCATAACGCCGGTGCAACGGTCTTGGCCACGGCCTCGAGCGACGAGCGGTTGGCTCGCCTCGTTCCGTTCGGACTTGATCACGGCATTAACTACGTGACGAGCGACTTCGAAGAAGAAGTGCGTCGTCTCACCAATGGCCGTGGCGCCGACGTCATTATTGACTCCGTCGGAGGTCCCACGCTGCAAAAGAGCTTGCGCTCCTTGGCCTATCGGGGTCGGTGCATCAGCTTTGGTGACGCCGGTCGTGACAGTGCCCCCACGCTGGATGTCTCCACGTTGCGAGGGAACAATCAGTCCCTCACGGGCTATTTCCTCGGCGCCGAGCTGTTCTTTGGGACGCGGGCCTACGACATGGTCGCCAGTTTGTTGGTCGACGTGGCTCGTGGCGTGCTCCAGGTCGAAATCGATCAGGTGTTTGGCCTAGAAAATGCGGAAGAGGCTCACGCCTACATCGAAGGACGCCGGGCCTTCGGTCGAGTCGTGCTGCAACCCTAAGTTGGGCTGACCGGCGGGTGCGCCTACGGGCAACCCATATCGGATGCAACGGCGCAGGGTGGGCAGAGCCACACGACCCCACCGGGAATCTCGTGCATCGATGCCGCGGGTGAGCCGCAGCTCTCGCAGCTCTCCGCTTGGTTCATTGTCAGATGGTACCGAGTCGAAGACGGCGGGTCCGGCAGTACGACCGCGCACGGCACGTGATCGACGACCGGCGTCGCCAGCTTCAACGGCGAACGCCGAAGCGAATAAGGTAACGAGATGCAGGGGAATTCCGACCCTCGGCACTAGCGGGGAGTCGGCTGTGAGCGTAGACCGTAATGCTGAGATCCCACAGGGCCTCGAGCGTCGGGCGGCTAAACGAGACCGGGTGGCCCAGATTCCCAAGTGGTGGCACTCCATTGATTTGGGCGACGGGGTGCTGACGCCGGGTCATAAGACGCCCGCCATTCTCGAAGCAGAGCTCCACGATATGGATCTACCATCCCTCAAAGGTCGTTCCGTGCTCGATATCGGTGCGTGGGATGGCTTTTACTCCTTCATCACCGAGCAACGCGGCGCGGCCCGCGTGGTGGCCCTCGATCACTTCGTGTGGGCCCTCGACCCTGTCGCCGCCGCCGCCTTTCAGCGCCACTGTGAGCGAGAGGGAGTCGTGGTGCCACCCTTGGACTCCGTCGTTGGAGTGTGGGATGAGGAGGGGCTGCCGGGCAAGGCCGGCTTTGATCTCTGTCACGAAGTCCTCGCGAGCAACGTAGAAACAGTGGTGGCCGACTTCAACACCATGGATCTCAGCACCCTGGGATCGTTTGACGTAGTGCTCTACCTCGGTGTTATCTATCACGAACCCAATCCCATGAATGCGCTGATGCGGCTGCGAAGTATCACTGAGGGGGTTGCCATCATTGAGTCGGAGATGACGTATTTTCCCGGACGCGAACATTCCCCCATTGCGGAGTTCTTCCCCGGGGCCGAGTTGGCGGGTGACGCGACTAACTGGTGGGTGCCCAATGCGGCCTGTCTCGAAGGACTCTGTCGGGCGTCAGGCTTTGCGCGGGTGGAGATGAAGAAGGGTCCGCCCCGCCCCTTCGCCTCCCTAGCGCCCGGTAGTGAGGCCGTGCACTATCGGGGAATCTTTCACGCCTTTGTGGAGTAGTCGGTCCATCATTGTTTCGGCGGCTCGCCGGGGGTTGTAGTGCTCACGCACTAGCCGGGCTTGGCGACGACCGAGTGACTCGCGAAGCTGGGGGTCGTCGGCGAGCGCAATCATCCACTCGGCCGCATCGGCCAGTTCGGGTTCCGTCCACGGCAGACCCACGGTGTAGACGGGGTTAGACGCGCTCCCCGCCTCGTAGTCGGCACCCGTTATCTCCTTGAGCGGGGACTGAATTGCGCTGCCGGCGGCCGTGAGGGAGAAGAGCCACTTATCGGGATAGGCCGGTGAGATCACTGGCTTACCGAGCCACATGGCCTCCAGCATGCCGAGGCCCAGGCCTTCGGCCCGATGCATGGAGCTGTAGACATCAATGCAATTAAGAAGGGCATTCATCTCCGGGCGAGAAAGTTCTTCCTCAATCAGTACGCCACCGAGCGTCGTCAGCCGCTCGCGGAGCATCGTCATTACGTCGCGATGATGCTCTACGTCACCGTTTCGTACCTTGATAACTAAGCAGGGGGCCTGCGCTCCGCTGCGCCCACGGAAGGCCTGCTCGAAGGCACCCATGAGGCCCACGGGATTCTTGCGAGCCTCGGTTGAATTGGCGTCGTAGTCAAAGAAGAAAACGACCCGGTCGTCAGGAATCCCAAAGTCTCGTCGTTCGATGCCATCGGGGACGGTGAGCGAAAGTGGGAAGGGGATGACCGCGACGGGGACGTCGGTAAAGGCCTGGAGGGTGCGAGCAATAAAGGGGCTGCCGGTCCAGATCTCATCGACCCGTCCGAGTTGACTCCGGTACGGTTCGGCCACGAGAGGGAGTTCCCAAAACCAACTCGCAATAACGCGTCGACTGGTTCCCGGTGGTCGAAGCCAAGCGTCGCTGATCGCCGGAAACTCGTTGAGGTTGGGCAGCCACAGTTCGGTATCGGCATCACGCCGGCGGGGCAGGCGACGCAGGAGGCCGGTGCTATCGGCCGCCAGGCTGTGACGGGCGCCGCTGCAGTCATAGTGGGTGTGATCGACGCCCACGCCGGCCTCCACCAGCGTGTGGGCTAGCGCGCGTCCGAACTCCATAAGTCCGGTCGTGGCCGCGAGGTCACCAATCACCGTGACACGGGCGTCGTGTTCCCACTGGGGGAGACGGGCCGATGTGATGTGGGCCGGCTCGTGCGCGAGCGTGGCGAGCGTGGCGGTAATGGCCCGGGCGTGGCCCCTCGCGACCGCCGCGAGGGATGCGGAACTTTGGGCGAAGACTTCGGCGCGGGCCTCTCGACCGGCCAGCACTTCGTCGCGGGAGGCCAACAGTGCCCGCATCTGGGCCGCGGCCTCGGGGATGGTCGCGAGGGCCTCATTCGAAACGGTCGTCCAATACTCCACCGGAAGATCGGGCGGGCGTAGTTGCTCCGTCGAGATGACGGGGAGACCGGCGGCGAGGGCGTTCATGACGGTGGAAGAAACGGCTCCGGTGGGATTGTCACGAAGATCAATGACGCAGTCCACCAGTTCGCCGTACGCGGCAAATTCGCTACTCGGCAGATCGAGTGCGAATCGCAGCGCCCCGGTGATGCCCAGTTCACGGCTGAGACGTTCCAGTGAGTCGAGAGTGATGGCATCGCTCGACCATCCGGCAATCACCAGACGGGCCGCGGGGTTGTAGCGCACGACGGCCGCAAAGGCGTGCAGGACGAGATCAATGCCCTTGAACGCACTGATGCCCCCAAAGACGGCGAAGATGAAGTGCTCATCCCAGCCGAGCGCTGTTCGCCTGGCCACCCGTTCATTGGGCCCGGCGCGGCGAATACCGGCCAGGGGTACCGAAAAGAATTGCGTCGTGGGATGACGGCGCTGGAGTGTCGCTACGTAGTGCGACGAGTGCACGAGCACTCCGGCGCTGGCTTCAATTATCGAGGCCAGCGTGGAAAGCCGAGGTCTACCGTCGGCCGCGCTCGCTCCGACGTCACCGCTCGATTGATGCCCGGGGCTACCGAAAGGACGACGGGAGTAAAACCCTGAGAGGTCGAGGTCGTGAAGCACGACGAGACCGGGGCGGTCGAGTAGTTGTTCGTAGATCCAGTCGTGGAAGAAGGGGTGATTGCCCATGTGGTACACGGCGAGGGCGAACGAGTCGCGTTGCTCGAGGTAGGCCGAGAGGCCGAGTATCTCAATACCGTGGATCGGCGGGCAGAGTTCCGCGACCCAATCCGGCGTAACGGCCGTAATGGCAACGAGCGGCCCGAGGGGTGCCAAGAGTGCGGCGCAGTAGGGGGCGATGCCGGTTTTCTGGGGATCTAGGGGAGTGAGAATCGCAATGCGCTGCGAGGTGGCCACGAATTCGTTTAGCGCAGATCGGGGCTTGGTTGCTTACTACCAATCGCCAGGGTGTCTTGACCTGAGAACAAGTACGCATTCACTGCGGTGATGACCTCGTGGAGGCCGGCGGGGCCGTCCTGCGGAGTGGTGAGTGTGGGGGGCGGATTAATAGATTGCACGGTGACGTTCTGAAAGCCCACGGCATCGAGTACGAATTCAATGAGGAGGGGATGCAGGGGGAGAATGTGTCCGGGATCGAGATGAAAAGTAGATGCTCCGACCAACACGTTGGCCGTGTTGGGCGTTTCGATCAGGAGCTTGCCCCCTGGCCTCAAGACGCGGTGGGCTTCGCGTAGGACCTCGACGAAGTCAGCGAAGTCCAAGTGCTCCACAATATGAAAGGCCGTGATGGCACCCAGCGACTCGGGGGCCAAACCCCGGAGGTGGGCGAGGATTTCACCCTCGGATGCCCGCAGACCCTGTTCTTGGCAACGCCGGACGTTGGCCGAGTCCCCATCGATCCCGGACGCTTCGAGCTGCGCTTCCTGTGCGAGTTCTAGCCACTCGCCCCGACCACAACCGAGGTCGAGGAGTGGACCGGGCATCCCGACGACCTCGGCCAGTAAGGGCCGCTGTCGTTCGATAATGAGTTCTCGTGAGCCACGAAATCTATCGGCGAAGGCCCCAAAGGAGAGACCTGACTCTTCCAGACCCCCGCGAACAGTGGGGGACAGCTCGTGGTCGGACCTACCGTCAACACGCTGACGAGTTTTTTGTTCCACGGGAGCCCCATCAAATTCGGCACGCAGTTGACCAAGCGCTCTGTCGCGCCGTGCGTTACCGAGCAGGCTCGCCGCTACTTCGGAACGAAGCGACGCTTCCAGAGCCGCGTGATTCCTCAGCAGGGCTGCCGTGTTGGTATCAATTAGGGATGCGAGGTGATCCATCCCGCCCTCCAGCGCCTGGAGCATGCTCTTGTTGTAGGCAACTTGCTGACGATTGGTCAACCATGTGGCGCGAGCGACGAGGCGCTTCAGTAGGCGAAAACGAGTCTTAGCGGCGACCGGAAGGCCCAGATTCGCATTCTTCCTGGCTCGTTCGAGCGGACCATAGAACTTGTCTGCTCGTAGAGGGTTCATGTACTGGTGAGACTACCGTTACGACTAGTGAAGTGAACGGTATCTACCGGTTCCCTATTGGCGTTCAGTTCCTCCAAGCCTTCAATCGCCTGAACGACGCTTGATGTGATTAACAATTCAAGAAGATGTTGCTGGTTCGCATGTAGAGCGGGCAATGGAAATCAAACCCGCGTTCTCAGCTTGGGAACCATGCCCTTTCCATTCAATCTGGCTTAACAAAAAGGACTTCGCCAGACAGACGCCCATCTTGGGCGCCTAATGGGCGCCTGAAAACCCACGGGAGATTGTGGGCGCTTTGTGCGCTGACTATTGAGCGGCATTATTGACCATGTTGATCATTCCAGGCCTACGATTTAGAAGTTCATAAGAGGTGGAGTAATGAATGGGGTCCGGACAAGTTCGCATAAAAGCAATAAGTGCATATAGCAGGCCAGTGATAGCGTCAATAACGTGCGTAAAGTCAACATAATTATATTCTTGGTACTGAGCTGTGTGCTGAGCGGTTTTGCTCAAATTGAAAAGGCATCAGCCTCCTCTGATGCAATCACCGTTGGGAATAGCCCCCGGATGTTTGCCTTCGACCAAAACAAGAGACTTCTTTTTGTCGCCAACTATGTCCGGACCCCATTCATTGGTCCACCTCTTGTGAGAGTAGCACTGGGT
>WLNA01000024.1 GCA_009726065.1 Actinomycetota bacterium | reverse complement strand
TCTCCCGTGGCCCCGCTCGCGTGGCCCAGATGCGCGAACAGGACGTCCGAGTGGGCCACAGTGCTCACGGGGGAGCGGTCTCGGTCGGCGAAGACGCCAATCTCGTGATTTACGATCCGAACGCGTCATACGTCGTCGATCGCGACAAGTTGGCTAGTCGCGCTCGCAACACTCCCTATCACGGCCGCACCATTCACGGCCGGGCTCGCGCCACCATCGTGCGCGGTCGTCTCGTTCAGTTGGAAGGAACCCTGCAGTGAAGCGTCAACCCGCAGTTCTCGTACTAAAAGACGGCACTACTTTTGAGGGGTATGCCGCTGGGTACCAACCCGAAGGTGGCGTATCCACGGGAGAGTTCGTCTTTAATACGGCGCTCTCGGGCTACCAGGAAGTCATCACGGATCCCAGCTACGCCGGTCAGGTGATTGCCTTCACGTATCCCCACATTGGCAACTACGGCGTTACGCCCATTGACGATGAGGCGATTCGCCCGTGGTGTGCCGGCGTGGTGGCCCGCGACTTTACTGACGTTCCCTCCAACTGGCGAAGTGAAGAGTCGATCGAGGCCATGCTCATTCGCCATCAGGTTCCTGCGATCGTCGGTATTGATACTCGTCGACTGACACGCCATCTGCGCAACTTCGGCGCATTGCCTGGTGCATTCGGCACGGCACCTGTGGCGGCTATTGAATCTGCCGCTCACGACGCCGTTGGCACCGATGGTACCGACTACGTCAGTCGCGTCTCGACCCCGACGGCCTTTACTCGCGGCGACGGGGATCTTCACATCGTCGCCTTTGACTACGGCATTAAGGCCACGATGGTCAATCAACTCGTTGATCGCTTTCGAGTCACTGTGGTGCCCTCGTCGACTTCGGCTGAAGAAGTCCGAGCCCTAAGTCCCGATGGTGTGTTCCTGTCGAATGGCCCGGGAGACCCCGCGGCCCTCCCGAAGGAGATCGCCGTTGTGAGCTCTCTCCTTGGTGAAGTTCCAATCTTCGGAATCTGTCTCGGCCACCAGCTGCTGTCGAGTGCCCTCGGTGGCTCGACTTACAAGCTGCCGTTCGGTCACCACGGCAGCAATCACCCGGTGAAGGACCTCACCACGTCACGCGTCGAAATCACGGCCCAGAACCACAACTACGCCGTCACGCCTGATTCGTTGCAGCGCGCCGTCGTTACTCACGTCAACCTCAACGATGGGGTCATCGAAGGTGTGGCCTCCGCCGCCGAGCGGTGCTTCTCGGTGCAGTATCACCCCGAAGCCGGCCCCGGTCCTCACGACGCACGGTATCTCTTTGATCGCTTTGAAACGCTGTTACGCCACGGAACGATGGAGGTGGCCTAGTGCCGCGCCGTACTGATATTTCATCCATTCTCGTCATCGGCTCGGGACCAATCGTTATTGGTCAGGCCTGCGAGTTCGACTACTCGGGTACTCAGGCCTGCCAGGTGCTGCGCGAAGAGGGCTACAAGGTCATCTTGGTTAACTCCAATCCGGCCACGATCATGACTGACCCCGCCACGGCCGATGTCACCTACATCGAACCGCTGGACCCTGACGTGGTTACCGACATCATTCGCAAGGAACGTCCTGACGCGTTGCTGCCAACCCTCGGTGGCCAGACGGCGCTGAACTTGACGATGGAACTGGTTCGCCGTGGTGTGCTCGAGGAGTTCGGCGTCGAAGTGATTGGCGCCAAACCCGAGGCGATTGCCACCGCCGAAGACCGCGAGCAGTTCAAAGCGGCGATGGCCGACATTGGCCTCGAAGTTCCCGAGTCGGGCTTTGCTCACTCGGTGGCCGAAGCAGTGGTTATTGCCCAAGAAATTGGTTACCCCATCATCATTCGCCCGAGTTACATCCTGGGTGGTGCCGGCACGGGCATCGCGGCCGACGCCGAACAGTTGGTGATTTTGGCCGGTGAGGGAATCGCGGCGTCGCCCGTTCGGGAAATTCTCGTGGAGCGCTCTATTGCTGGTTGGAAAGAGTACGAACTCGAAGTAATGAGAGATCGCAACGATAACTGCGTCATTGTCTGCAGCATTGAGAACTTTGACCCCATGGGTGTTCACACTGGAGACTCCATCACGGTGGCCCCGGCTCAAACCTTGAGTGACGTGGAGTATCAAGAGATGCGTGATGACGCCTTCGCCGTCTTGCGCCGTGTCGGAGTGGAGACGGGCGGTTCAAACGTCCAGTTCGCCGTCAATCCCGAAACTGGTGAACGACTCGTCATTGAGATGAATCCTCGCGTTTCGCGCTCGTCGGCTCTGGCCTCCAAGGCCACAGGGTTTCCGATCGCCAAGATCGCTGCCCGTCTTGCGGTGGGCTACACCCTCGATGAGATTCCCAACGACATCACCCGAGCGACTCCCGCCAGTTTTGAACCAGTCATCGACTACGTCGTGACCAAAATTCCCCGTTGGGCCTTCGAAAAGCTGCCCGGCGCGGAGGCCGTCTTGGGTACCCGGATGCAGTCCGTTGGTGAGGTCATGGCTATCGGTCGCACCTTTACCGAATCGCTCCAAAAGGCGCTGCGCTCACTCGAGCAGTCCTGGCTCGGCTTCGGCGGCGATCACCCCTACGCCGAGTTCATTGAAGGCATGGATGAGGCGACAACCGAGCGACTGCTTCTCCGCGCCGGTATTGGGGCGCCGGACCGACTCTTCATTCTGCACGCACTCCTGCGCGCGGGCGTTTCTCCGGCGCGAGTTGTGGCGGCGACACGCATTGACCCCTGGTTCGTTGACCAACTCCAGATGATCATTGACGCGGAGATTGAGATCAGTTCTACTGACCTGGCCTCATGGGACCGAAGGACGTGGCGCCGGATTAAGCAGCTCGGCTTCTCGGATACCCAGATCGGCAGCATCGTCAGCGCCACGCGTGAACACGTTGAACAGCTGCGCGAAGCCCAAGGCGTCTTCCCAACGTTTAAGACTGTCGATACCTGTGCGGCCGAGTTCGATGCCGCCACGCCGTATCACTACTCGACCTGGGAAGACGATTCGGAAGTCATCACCTCGCCCAAAGATCGAGTGATCATCTTGGGCTCGGGTCCTAATCGCATTGGACAGGGCATTGAGTTTGACTACTGCTGCGTGCATGCGTCTCTCGCCTTGCGTGCCGATGGTTATGAAACCGTGATGGTGAACTGCAACCCCGAGACGGTGTCGACGGACTACACGACCTCGGACCGTCTCTACTTTGAACCACTGACCAGCGAAGATCTCGACAACATCATTCGGGCCGAGCAGGCCGCCTGCGTGGACGGTGCCGTCGTCAAGGGTGTAATCGTGTCACTCGGTGGACAGACTCCGCTGAAGCTGGCTGGTGGACTGAACCCCGCGCTCATTCTCGGAACACCAGTGGCCTCAATCGACCAAGCCGAGGACCGCAAACAGTGGTCGGCCATATGTGACGAACTGGGCATCGCCCAGCCGCCAGGTAACACCGCTACGACCCTGGAAGAGGCCCGAGCGGTCGCCCAGATTGTTGGTTATCCGGTCCTGGTTCGCCCCTCCTACGTTCTCGGCGGACGAGCGATGGAGATCGTCTACGACGATGACTCGCTCAAGCGCGTAATGACCGGACTACTCAGCGCTCACGGCGCCCTCGCCCGCGAAGGTGGCGTTTCGGCCGATCGTCCCGTGCTGATCGACCGATTCCTAGAGGATGCCGTCGAAGTCGACGTGGATGCTCTGCGCGACGCTACGGGTGATTCCTACATCGCCGGAATCATGGAACATGTCGAAGAGGCCGGCGTGCACTCCGGTGACTCGGCCTGCGCTCTGCCGCCACAGAATCTGTCGGTCGCAGTGATTGAGCAGATTCGCACTTCCGCTCGCCGATTAGCCGAACGACTTTCCGTTGTGGGTCTCTTGAATGTTCAATTCGCCGTCAAGGATGAGGAGCTCTTCGTGCTAGAGGCCAATCCCCGGGCCAGCCGAACGGTGCCCTTCGTCGCCAAGGCGACTGGCGTTCCGCTGGCGGCTATCGCGGCGAGAGTCATGCTCGGAACGACATTGGCCGACCTGCGAGCGGAAGGTATCTTGCCGACCGACACGCCGCAGCCGTCCTACGTCAGTGTTAAGGAGGCCGTGTTGCCCTTTAATAGGTTCCCTGGTGTGGACACCATCTTGGGACCCGAGATGCGCTCTACGGGTGAAGTGATGGGCATTGGCGAGAGTTTCGGCATCGCCTTTGCTAAAGCGCAGCTCGCTTCAGGTCTTCGACTGCCCGATGCGGGTCAAGTCTTCTTGTCGCTTGCGGACCGTGACAAGCCAGCCGGATTGAAACTGGCTCGACAACTGCGAGAACTGGGCTTCACGTTGGCCGCCACCGTCGGTACGGCTGATTTCCTGCGCAGCAATGAAGTGTCAGTCGAAACCTTGGTTTCCAAGGTAGGGCTCCGCGATGTGGCTCACGACGCCGTTGAGCTCATCGGTTCCAACCAAGTACAACTTGTCGTTAACACCCCCTCGGGCCGTGGTGCACGAGCTGATGGCGCACAGATCCGCTCAGCCTGTATGACGCACAATGTTCCCTGTCTAACAACGATGGCGGCGGGGCTAGCGGCCGCGAGAGGCATTGCCGATACCCGGGCCCAGGGTTGGCGGGTGACATCACTGCAGGAGCTTCATTCGTGAGTCGGCGTGAAGTGGCTCTCGAGACCACGGTGGGCTCGGTTGACTTGCGCTCGTGTGTACTCACGGCGTCCGGTACTGCCGGTCATGGCGCAGAGCTCGCGGAATACGGAGAATTGGGAGCGCTCGGTGCCGTAGTCACCAAGTCACTCTCGTCATTCGCGTGGGCCGGTAATCCGGCACCCCGGGTGGCTCCGGCCGGTGATGACATGATCAATGCGGTCGGACTGGCCGGCCCCGGTGTGGCAGCTTGGCGCGACCACGGACTGCGTGCACTGCACGAACACGGAGCCACGGTGGTCGCCTCCATCTGGGGGCGGAGTACCCAAGAGTTTGCGGAGGCGGCGAATGCCATGCGCGGTGCTGACGTTGTGGCTCTCGAGATCAATGCCAGCTGTCCCAACCTCGAGTCACGCAACGCCATCTTTGCGAACTCCGCTGAAGCGACCGCCGAACTCGTCCGAGCGTGCCGCGACTCCGGCCTACCCCGGTGGGTGAAGCTCACTCTGACGGCCCCTGATCTCGTAGAAGTCGCCACCGCGGCTCTCGAAGCCGGTGCCGAGGCGCTGGTCATAGGTAACACACTCACCGGCATGATTCTCGACCCTTCTACGGGACGCCCAGTGCTTGGTAACGGCGGCGGCGGCGTGAGCGGTCGGTCACTCCTGCCCGTAGCGACCCGAGCGATCTACGACGTGCGTAGATCGCTACCTTCCGCTCCGATTATTGGGATTGGGGGAGTGTGGAGTGGCGAAGACGCCATCACTCTCATCTCGGCCGGGGCTACTGCCGTCGGCGTCGGAACCGCGAGCCTGGCCTCTCCAAGGGCACCTTGGCGAATCCAACGCGAAATTGCTCGGTGGTTATACAAGCACGCGACATCGTTAGATGCCGTTCGAGGGAGAGCTCATGGCTAATTGGTTTGGCGACGAAGTACTGGAACGCTCTAGAGAACTCGGACCCCTCTGCGTAGGGATTGACCCACACGCCGGACTCTTGAAGTCGTGGGGCCGTGGTGATGACATCACGGGGCTTGAGTTCTTCGCATTTCGCATGCTCGAAGCCGTCGCCGGCACGGCCGTGGCAATTAAGCCTCAAGTGGCCTTCTTCGAGCGGTTCGGTGCTGCGGGCTTTCATGCTCTGGAGCGACTGATTGTGGAGGCTCGCGAGGCCAATGTCCTGATTATCGCCGACGCGAAGCGTGGTGATATTGGCTCGACAAATGACGGGTATGCCGATGCGTGGCTCCATCCCGCATCACCACTCGCTGCAGATGCCCTAACGGTGAGTCCGTACCTAGGGCTTGACGCCATGAGTTCATTGATCGAATCAGCGGCAACGTACAACAAGGGCCTTTTCGTGGTCGTTGCCAGTTCCAATCCAGAGGGCCGCCCGATTCAAACGGCCCGGGTCGACTCGGGTGAGCGAGTCGAGGACTTCCTGCTTAGATCGATTGCCGAACGCAATGAGGCGAGTCCGGGCGCCCTGGGTCATGTCGGCGCAGTTATCGGCGCCACTCGAGATCGTTCGGAATTCCCCCTCGAGGAGATGAACGGGCCGTTTCTCGTGCCGGGTGTTGGTGCCCAGGGGGCCACCCCGAGCGACGTCGGCCGACTCTTTGAGCGGTGCCAAAAGGGCAGCGTCTTGGTCAATGCATCGCGCAGCATCAGCGACGCGGGACCAGAACGCCGTGCCATCGCTGACGCTGCACAACGGCTCCGCGACGACCTCTCGTCAGCGCTTCTCTAGCGAAGAATCGATTCGCCCACTATTGTGACCGGCGTGTCTCCGACTCCACCCAGCCTCAGCCAAGAACAACGCGTTGCCGCTTCGAAGTTGGCAGTTGCGAATCGCCGCCGTCGCGCTGAAGTTAAGCGCATGGTGAAAGTCGGCGAGTTGTCCCTGACTGATCTCTTTACATTGGCCGAAGGCGAAGAGTGCGTTGCTCAGATGCGCGCCTTTGATTTAATCAGCGCATTACCAACCATCGGTGAAGTCAAGGCCAAGCGCATCATGCAGGATGCATCAATCGCGCAAACACGTCGCGTGCGCGGGCTGGGCCCTAAGCAACGAGCCGAGCTCTTTCGTGCCCTCGGTCGCTGATTCATCTGTTTTTGTTCTCATTGGCCCCGGTGGTGTCGGCAAGGGGACCGTCGCTCGTCTGCTGATTGAACGGGACTCCCATTTGTGGCTAAGCCGTTCGTGGACCTCTCGGTCTATGAGGCCGAGTGAATCGGGAAGTGAGTACGTCTTTGTGGATCGGCCCACTTTCGAATTGGCAGTGGCGGAGGATCGCTTCTACGAGTGGGCCGAGTTTCACGGCAATCTCTACGGCACCCCGATTCCGAGTCCACCGGCCGGCATGGACGTGTTATTGGAAATTGAAGTTCAGGGTGCCGCTCAAGTCAAGAGCCGCCACCCCCAATCGACAGTGATACTGCTCCTGCCACCCTCGATCGAAGAGCTCGAATCACGCCTCCGAGCCCGAGGCGATTCTGACGACCACGTTCATTTACGACTGGGCAGTTCCGACGCAGAAACTGCGATCGGCCGTGAAATTGCCGACTTTGTGGTTACTAACCACACCCTGGAAGAAACAATCACCGAAATTCTGGGTATACTGGACTCCGTTCGTCAGTCCCGAGACTGATTCAAATTTCAAAGGATTTCCTGTGAGTGCTGAGCGCCCAACCCTCGTTGATCCACAAATTGAGCCCATGCTCGCGGAGTGTGAGAACTCCAAGTTCACCCTGGTGCGCGTGGCCTCCATGCGTGCCCGTGAAATCACGACGTATTGGAGTGGTCTTGGCCGCAGCCAGGTGAACGTCATCCCGCCTCAGGTCAACTCCAACTCCAACAAATCATTGACCATGGCCTTTGAGGAGCTCAGCGAAGGCAAGCTCGTGATGCACCGCATGAGTGAAGAAGAGATTCTCGCCGCCGAAGTCGCTGCCGAAGAGGCCGAAAAGGCGATGGCCGCAGAGCGCCAGCGAGCCTTCGATGACTTCATCGACGCATAAGCAAGAGCAACCTCGAATTGTTTTAGGTGTTGCCGGTGGCATCGCCGCGTACAAGGCGGTTGAAGTTCTTCGCCGCCTTCGCGATGCCGGATGCTTCGTTTCACCAATATTGACACCCGACGCCACTCGATTTGTTGGCGAGGTCACTTTCTCGGCCCTAGCGAGCGAACCGGCGCGAACCAAGCTCTACGGTGATCCCACGACACCGATTCCCCACACGTATCTCGGTCAAAATGCTGATCTCATTGTGGTGGCCCCGGCTACGGCTCACGTCATCGCCCGCTACGCCATGGGATTAAGTGACGACCTCCTTACGGCCACGCTGCTCGCGTCTCGCGCCCCCGTTTTGCTCTGTCCCGCGATGCACACCGAGATGTGGGAACAGCCCTCCGTTCAAGAGAATCTCGCCACGCTCCGTCGCCGGGGTGTCATGATTTTGGAGCCCGAAGAAGGTCCGCTCGCGGGAGGGGATTCCGGTAAAGGTCGCTTGCCCGATCCAGAGGTCATTGCATCGCTCGCGCTCGACATCGTGCACGGTCGCTCCGGGGGGCTACTTCGAGGACACCGCGTCGTGGTGTCCGCCGGAGGCACGCGCGAGGCGATTGACCCCGTCCGGGTAATTACAAATCGCTCGAGTGGCAAACAGGGTTACGCCATCGCCGAGGTCGCAGCCCGTCTAGGTGCTGAAGTCACGCTGGTCTCCACCGCCTCATTGACACTGGCCCCTGACGTGGCGCGCTCCATCGCGGTAGTTGCCGTCTCGAGTGCGGCGGAGATGGCCGAAGCAGTCTTGCGTGAAGCTTCGACGGCCGACATTGTGATTATGGCCGCCGCCGTTGCCGATTTCACCGTGGCACCAACCACGCACAAAATCAAGAAGGACGATGGCATTCCCTCGATTGCGCTGGTCCCCACACAGGACATACTGCTGACCTTGGGTGCACAGAAGCGACCCGGCCAGATTGTGGTGGGCTTCGCGGCCGAAACCGATGACGTTCTAGCCAACGCCCAGGCCAAATTGCTTCGAAAAAACTGTGATTTCCTCGTGGCTAATGATGTTTCGGCCGATGGGGTGGGCTTTGATCACGCCACTAATGAAGTTGTCATCTTGAGTGTGGGTGCCGAGCCCTACTCTGTGGAGATGACTTCGAAAGAACAGGTTGCATTCGAACTCTTGTCTAAGGTTGCTGAGAGAATCCACGGAGGAACACATGGCTGAGCGCACACTCTTTACGTCCGAATCGGTAACGGAAGGTCACCCCGACAAAATTGCTGACCAGGTATCTGACGCCGTCTTGGATGCCATGCTGGCCCAAGACCCTGCATCTCGCGTGGCTTGCGAGACCTTGCTGACTACGGGACTCTGCGTTGTCGCTGGGGAAATCACCTCCAACGCAGTCGTAGATATCACGGCCATCGCCCGTAAGACCATTGTCGACATTGGCTATGACGACGGAGCCAAGGGATTCGATGGCAACATCTGTGGTGTCCTCGTGGCCCTAGACAAGCAGAGCCCCGACATTGCTGGCGGCGTGGACAGCGCCCTCGAAAAGCGCACCGGCACGGGTGGCGAAGACATCTTGAATTCTCAAGGTGCCGGTGACCAAGGAATGATGTTTGGCTACGCCGTTAACGACAACGACGACTTCATGCCACTACCAATCTGGTTGGCGCACCGTCTTTCGATGCGCCTCAGCCAGGTTCGCCGTAGCGGCCAGCTGGACTACCTCCGCCCTGACGGCAAGACCCAGGTCACTATCGCCTACGAAGGTGGACGACCCGTCGGAATCGATTCAGTTCTTATCTCCACGCAGCACGCCGATTCAGTCGACCAGCGTACGATTGCCGATGACTTACGCCAGCACGTCATCGACCCGCTACTGCCCGCCGAGCTCGACTTGAGCAACTTGAAGGTGTACATCAACCCCTCCGGCAAGTTCGTTTTGGGTGGCCCCCACGCTGACACCGGCCTGACCGGTCGAAAGATCATCGTGGACACCTACGGCGGAATGGCCCGCCACGGTGGTGGTGCCTTCTCGGGCAAGGACCCCAGTAAGGTTGACCGCTCTGCGGCCTACGCCGCTCGCTGGGTGGCGAAGAATGTCGTGGCATCTGGTGCCGCGAGCCGCTGCGAGGTCCAGGTGGCCTACGCCATCGGCGTGGCCCACCCCGTCTCGGTCCTCGTTGAGACGTTTGGCACCGAAACTGTCGACAACGCCAAGATTGCTAAGGCCGTCAAAGACATCTTTGACCTCCGCCCCGCCGCGATCACTCGCGACTTGGACTTGCGTCGTCCGACCTACCAAAAGACTGCGGCCTACGGACACTTCGGACGTAGCGACCAGGGCTTTACGTGGGAGCAGACGAACCGAGTCGACGATATTCGTCGCGCGCTGAACCTGGGTTAAATGTCCGCCCTCCGGGCCGTTCGTGTCGTCACGGAAGTAGCGGCAGTTGATCGCGAATTCGATTATCTCGTTCCCGAAGGCATGACCATTGGTGTCGGCGATCGCGTGCGACTCGATTTTCATGGGCGCTCGGTACGGGCCTGGGTGCTCGAAGTTGACGTCGCCGTAGAGGACCGTGAACTGAAATCAATTGCGAAATGGCTCGGCTACGGGCCACCACTCGAGTTGCTGCCGTTCCTGCAGTGGGCGAGCGACTACTGGGTGACACCAATGGCCCGTGCGTTGAGTGCTAGCTGCACGATGAAATTGTGGAAGGCCTTGCCGCCGACGCCCAAGAAGGTCAACGTTCATCACGTGGGTCCCACGTACGCACCCGGTCTTTGGCAGTGTGGACCCACTCGCGATCCGCTGGACATTGTGCTGTCGGCGCTCGCGCAAACGTACGACAGCCGGGGATCGCTGTTGGTGCTGACGCCCACTGAGGGCTGGGCTGAGCGTCTCGCGACTCGCTTGGCCCATCGCGGAATTGCGGTCGCCAAGATTGACGAATGGGACAAGTGTCGCGCTGAATGGCCCGTGATTGTGGGTGCCCGAGGAGCGGCCTTCGCTCCCACCCCCCGCCTGGCCGGAGTCGTCGTGCTCGACGGTGATGATGACTCCTACGTATCCGAACAGTCGCCCACTTGGAACGCCGTTCGGGCAGTGGCACATCGTGCCGAGCGCGATAACGCTCCGCTTTGGATTACCTCACCAATGCCGTCCCCGCTCCTCCTCGAACTCTTTGGCGCGGTGAATGTCGATGATGATCTCGAGGGTCGTTGGCCCCGAACCGAGGTAATTGATCGTCGACTCGCCGATCCCCGTGATGGCGCACTCTCTCAGGAGGCACTCCGAGCGGCCCATACGGCGCTCGACTCGATCGAGGGCGTGGCGGTGGCCGTCATTCTTCAACGACTTGGTGCCGGTCGACTATTGGCGTGCCGACGGTGCGGCGAGCTCTTTCGCTGCGAGACCTGTGGTGAAGCAGAGGTAGATGTAGACGGATCGCTGCAGTGTCGTAACGCCCATGCACCGCGCGAGCCATTCTGTCGAGACTGTGGAGCCACAAAGCCGCGCTCGATTCGCAGTGGTGTGACGACGCTGGCGCGTGACGTGGCGCTGCAGTTGGGCCAACCCGTTCTCGAAGTCACAGCCACGAGCGAGCCACTACCGCTGAGCACGAGAGTGGTCGTCGGCACGGAGGCCATTTTTCGCCACGTGCGTCGTTGCGGGGTAGTCATCTTTGTTGATTTCGACCAGTATCTCCTTGGGGCTCGCGAGGAGGCCCGTCGGGATGCGGTCTACGCCGTTGCTAAAGCTGGTCGACTCGTCGGTGGTCGTCGTGATGGTCGCGGCCTGGTTGTGCTTCAGACACGCCGAGGGGGAGACGATGTGCTCCAATCTCTACGTAACGCTGACTTTGCGAGATTTATGCAGGACGAGGTAGCAACAGCCGAACTACTCGAGCTCCCCCCCTTTGGGGCGATGGCCGAAATTGGGGGAGTGGCCGGACCGGCGTACGCCAAAGCACTGCGTGAAGCCGGAGTGGCGGTGCAGGAGGTGGGGGAACGCTTCATCGTGCGAGCCCCATCAAACGGCGAACTTCGCGCACTACTAGCGCGGGCCGAACGGCCTACGGGGGCTATGCGTCTCGCGATTTCGTAGGCAAGGTAGCGTTTCTCCGTGAGTACCATGCAAATTCGTGTCTACGGTGACCCCGTCTTAAATCAAGTCACCAATGAAGTCGTCGACATCGACGGCAAGATTGCGGCTCTCGCCGACACCATGATTGAGACGATGTACGAGGCTCCGGGAGTTGGTCTCGCCGCTAATCAGATCGGGATCCAAAAGCGGATGTTCGTCTACGACAAAGGCGATGGACCGGTGGTGGTCATTAACCCCCGCATTGTCGAATCGGCCGGCGAGTGGACCTACGAAGAGGGCTGCCTGTCAGTCCCCGGACTGAGCTGGGAAATTACTCGACCGAATCAGATTTTTCTCGTGGGGTACGACCTTGATGGCAACGAAATCTCGGTCGAGACTGACGAGTTTGAGGGTCGCATCTTCCAACACGAGATGGACCATCTCGATGGCATTTTGTTGGTAGAGCGACTCGACGAAGATCAGCAGAAGCGGGCGAAGAAGGAACTCCGCAAGCGCCTGCTGACGATGCCAACTAATGACCCCGACGGGCTCAACCGACTGTTCCGTCGTTAATGAAGCTTGTCTTTCTCGGTTCGCCGAGTCCCGCCACGCCGACACTGCGCGCGCTGGTGGATGCGGGACATGAAGTGGTGGGTGTTGTCACACAACCCGATAAACGGCGAGGTCGTGGTGCCAAGATGATTGCCACCCCGGTCGCGCAGGTGGCTCGCGAGCTAGCGATTCCCGTTTGGAATTCACTAGACGAAGTAAAGAACTGCGGCGCGGAGCTCGGCGTCGTAGTGGCCTACGGCAAGTTGATTCCCCAAGCGCTTTTGGACATCGTTCCCATGATCAATGTCCATTTCTCCCTGCTCCCTCAATGGCGCGGCGCGGCTCCCGTGGAGCGGGCCCTGCTCGCCGGAGACGAGGAAACGGGCGTCTGCATCATGGGCCTCGAGGTCGGCTTGGACACGGGGCCAATTTTCGCTCAACGCACTACGCGTATCGACGAGAAGAGCTCCTTAGAGCTGCTGAACGAGCTGGCCCACTTGGGCGCCCAACTTTGTATCGACGTTTTGTCGACGTCGCCACTACCGGACCCGAAACCTCAATTGGGCGATGCCACCTACGCCGCCAAACTCACCTCGCAGGATTTCATCTTGGAGCCGGACGTCGACAGCGAGTCGCTGGCGCGGATAGTGCGACTCGGTCGTGCCTTTACCTACATCAATGGTCAAAGAACTCGGATTCACGAGGTCTCGCTTCGACCCGACATGGTCGGTCAACCCGGAACAGTCACGTACAACCAGGGGTTACAGTTCCACACCAGCGCGGGCTCACTTATGGTGATGGTCCTCCAATCCGAGGGCTCTCGGCGACTGGAAAGTGGTGATTGGTGGCGTGGAGTTCGATTGACTGAACCCATTCGATGGGGTTCCCAGACTTTGAACGTAGGCTGATTTCGTGAGCAAGGTCAACGCTGGTCCCGCCGGAGCACTCCGTATCGCCCCATCAATTCTTTCAGCCGACTTCGGTTCTTTATCGAGTGGCATCGTGACGGTTGACGGTGAGACTGACTGGCTCCACGTTGATGTGATGGACGGGCACTTTGTTCCCAATCTGACTATTGGGCCTCCGGTGGTCAAGTCGCTTCGGAAGTATTCTGAGAAATTCTTCGACTGTCACTTGATGATGACTGAACCCGGCAAGTATCTCGAAGCATTCGCGAAGGCTGGCGCCGATGGTTGCACGGTGCACGTCGAAGTCGGTGGCACGCGTGAACTACTTTCCCAATGCCGCGACCTCGGACTACGGGTCGGCTTGGCCGCAAATCCCGATACGCCCTTTAGTGCCGTGGAACCATTCCTGGAAGAGATTGATCTGCTCCTGCTGATGACGGTCTTTCCGGGCTTTGGTGGTCAGTCGTTCATTGCCGACGTTATGCCAAAAGTGCGCGCCGCGAGAGAGGCCGTCGACGCGCGAGGATTGGCGGTCGATATTGAAGTTGATGGTGGTATCGATACGACTACCGCCCCGATTGCCGTGGGTGAAGGCGCTAACGTCCTAGTTGCTGGTAATGCAATTTTCGGACAAGAAAATCCACTGCACGCCGCGGCAATCCTGCGCGCTGCGGCAGCCACCGCAGCGTAGAGATGAGCCAATGGGCCGCCGCCATGGAGCGCGCTCGCGAATTGGCGAGTGGTGCTCGCCTGGTGGCCCCGCCTAATCCCTGGGTCGGTGCCGTAGTTCTTGATGCCCACACTGGTGCCGTGGTTGGTCAAGGTCGAACACAGGCGACTGGCGCGAACCACGCCGAGGTGGAGGCGCTCGCCCAGGCCGGTTCCGCCGCTCGTGGCGGCACCTTGGTGGTCACGCTTGAGCCCTGTTCACACACCGGCCGGACCGGTCCATGCGTGGAGGCAATTATCGACGCCGGCATTGCCCGAGTCGTCGTGGCGGTGGGTGACCCCGATTCGCACGTTTCGGGCGAAGGCATCGCCCGTCTGCGCGCAGCCAACATTGAAATCGTGACCGACGTGCTGGCCGACTCAGTTCGTGAAGATCTCACACCGTACCTGCACCACCGCGCCACGGGTCGCCCCTACGTGATTGCCAAGGTGGCGGCCACGCTTGACGGCGCGGTCGCCATGGCGGACGGTTCAAGTCAGTGGATTACGGGTGAAGAAGCTCGATACGACGGCCATGTGTTGCGCGCTCAGTCACAAGCGATCATCGTCGGTGCGGGCACAGTACGCAGCGACGACCCCACTCTGACCGCACGCCTGCGTGAGGGCACCTACGAGCCTCGACGCATCGTTCTTGGTCGTGTGAGTGAGGCGGCCAAGGTGCGGCCATGCGAAGAGTACGAAGGCCCGCTCGACGTGCTGCTCGATCGACTGGGTGGCGAAGGGGTGGTGCAAGTCTTGGTTGAGGGCGGCCCATCGGTGGTGAGTTCCTTTGTGGCGGCCGGACTGGTGCAGCGAATCGTCTGGTATGTCGCCCCCGCTCTAGCTGGTTTGAGTAGTGCGTTGCCGGCGTTAGCCTCACTGGAGACTGAAACGATCTCCACTCTGCGTCGAGGCCGATTTGTGGCCCTCACGCGTTTAGGTGAAGATATTCGTCTTGATCTGGAGGTTTGAGCGTGCTCAACACAATTGAAGAAGCTATCGAGCAGATTCGCCGTGGGGGCATGGTTGTTGTCGTAGATGATGAGGATCGTGAAAACGAAGGCGACTTGATCATGGCGGCCGAGGATGTAACGCCTCAAGCCATGGCCTTTTTTCTCGAGCACACCTCCGGACTCTTCTGCAGTCCTCTGGAGCCCGAGCGCGCCGATGAGCTGGACCTGCCGCTGATGGTGGTGGCCAACACCGAAGCCCTCCGAACGGCCTTTACTGTTTCGGTCGACTATCGACACGGGACGACGACTGGTATCTCCGCGAGCGACCGGGCGGCCACTATTCGCTCCTTGATTGACCCGGCAACGCGTCCTACTGACCTCAATCGACCGGGCCATATTTTCCCCTTGCGTTACCGTCCAGGTGGCGTTCTCAAGCGTGCGGGCCACACCGAGGCCACCGTTGACCTTTGTCGCATGGCGGGCAAGGCCCCCTCTGGTGTGCTCTGTGAGATCGTGACCCACGATAAGAGCGACATGGCCCGCCTGCCCGAGTTGACCGAGTTCGCCCAGAAGCACAATCTTCCAATTGTCTCCATCGCCGATCTCATCCGATACCGTCGCCGCCACGAAAAGCTCGTGAAGCGCGTGGCTGAATCCAGCTTGCCCACCGAGCACGGTGAGTTCAAAGTTATGGTCTACGAAAACGTCCTCGACGGCCAACAGCACATGGCCATGGTCTACGGAGAGATCGCGGCCACGAGCCCGACGTTGGTCCGAGTGCACTCGGAGTGTCTCACTGGTGACGTCCTCGGCTCACTGCGCTGCGACTGTGGCCCACAACTCCACGCGGCACTGGCTCGTATCGCCGCCGAAGGCTCCGGTGTCGTGGTCTATCTCCGCGGACACGAAGGACGGGGTATTGGACTCGGCCACAAGATTCGCGCCTACGCCCTCCAGGAAGAGGGTCATGACACGGTCGACGCCAACCTTGAACAGGGCCTCCCGGTCGATTCTCGCGAGTACGGCATTGGCGCCCAGATCTTGGTCGACCTCGGCATTGGCGACCTGCGGATCATGACGAATAATCCCGCTAAGTACGGTGGCTTGGACGGATTCGGTCTCAACATCGTTGAGCGCGTCGCGATTGAGTCGATCCCGACTGAACACAACATCAACTACCTACGGACCAAGCGGGAACGTATGGGTCACTTCTTGGAGAATCTCGATGACAAGTAGCAAGGACACCGAACTCGACCTCACTGTGGCAGCGGTGGAGTCGGCCCGTGCCGGCGAAGCGCTCTACGGAGCCCACCAGGGTCAGGGTCTGCGTATCGGTATCTGCTGTGGCAAGTTCAACGGTGGCATCACCACCAGGCTGCTTCAAGCCGCCCTCGACGCACTGGATGAGGCTGGCGTTGCCAAGGCCGATATCTCAATCGCCTGGGCTCCAGGGGCCTTCGAGCTCCCACTCCTCGCGAAGGCCTACGCCACCGCACCACGTCCCTACGACGCCGTCATCACGCTCGGCGCCGTTATCCGTGGCGACACCGGACACTACGACGTTGTGGCGGGGGAGTGTGCTCGCGGGGTTCAAGACGTTCAATTGACCACCGGGGTTCCCGTCATTTTCGGTGTGCTGACTACTGACACCGTCGAGCAAGCACTGGTTCGCTCCCTGCCTGATGAGACCAACAAGGGCCGGGAGTCTGCGCACACGGCTCTCGAAATGGTTAACGTGCTCCGGAGCGGCTCGCTCGGCGCATGAACACGATTGTCGGCACGGTCGAGACCTTCGACGCCCAACGAGGCGACGGCTGGATTGTGAGCGACCATGCGGCGCGGTACTACTTCCACTGTGTCTCTATCGGTGACGGCTCACGAACGATTCCGGTCGGCGCCAAGGTCACGGCGACCGCGCGTGTGGGACTTCTGGGCCGCGACGAAGCCGTAAACGTCTATGCGGTCGGTAACTGACCGCTCGAAGCTCGAACGAAAGCCAGCTGGATCTGCGTGAGGGCTTCTCGAATTAACTCGGAGGGCTGACCCAGCCGAGTACCAGTGGCGTCTACGACACCCCCAACGGCATCGATGAGCAACTGAGCCTCAGCCAGTCTCGGGGGAGTGTCGGCCAGATGAATAGTGGCCAATTGCAGCATGTGGTAGAGGTGATTGCAGACCACGATGTCTACGGGTGCCTGTCGCAGGGCGTTCAAATCCTCGTCGCTTAGCATTTCCGGAGAATCTTCGTCGTATTCGAACTCGTCTGACATGCCTGCTAACCTAATCGGGCAGTTCACAGCAAGTGGAGCTACTCGTTAGATCCCACCTGGCCTCTTCCAGTGCGCCAGTGTCGATACGAACAATGTTCGCCTCGCTTGCCGTGGCGTCGCCGTCGGCGACGTTCGAGTGCAAGGAGAGAATTATCGCCGCACCTACCAC
>WLNA01000023.1 GCA_009726065.1 Actinomycetota bacterium | reverse complement strand
TCGGCCGCCGGCTTCCAGCCTGGCGACCCCATCACCGGTGGCACCTTGATTGGACCCCTCGTGAGTGAGGCGCAGCAGACTCGCGTGCGCAACTACATCAACAAGGGCATCGACGAAGGCGCTCGCCTCATCATGGGTGGCACCGAGCAGCCCGAAGGCCTGCCCCGCGGTCACTACGTGCAGCCGACGATTTTCTCGGGCGTCACGAACGACATGACGATTGCCCAGGAAGAGATCTTTGGTCCCGTCCTGTCCATCATCCCCTACGACACCGAAGAAGAGGCCATCGCGATTGCGAACGATTCGCTCTACGGTCTCTCGGGTGGAGTCTGGGCCGGCACGCCGGAGAAGGCCTTCGAAGTTGCTCGCAAAATCCGCACCGGTCAGGTTGAAGTCAATGGTGGAGGATTCAACATCTTCGCCCCCTTCGGTGGCTACAAGCAGTCCGGTATTGGCCGTGAGCTTGGCAAGTACGGCTTCGAAGAGTTCCTCGAAGTAAAGGCCATCCAGAAGTAACTGTCCTCACCAAAAAGGGGCGTCGGGAAACCGGCGCCCCTTTTTGCGTTTTCCACATGAATCACAAGTTGATATGTGTCGTACCGGCTAATATCGCACTGCGCCTCTAGCTCAACGGCAGAGCAATGGACTCTTAATCCACAGGTTTCGGGTTCGAATCCCGAGGGGCGCACCAAGAAGGGCCCATACGCGAGTGTGGGCCCTTTTCTTGTTTATGGTTTCTGAGGATTCAATCCATTAGGACCGTGACTCATTTCTACGGGATGCGGCGTTAGGGTTGCGGTGATCCCTGATAGGAGAGTCGCCTCGTTTGGGCTGGACGGCCGTTGTGCTGTCGCCCCGTGCAGGCTCGACGTCTCTACCGACCTCTGATCAAACTTCCACCTTGGAAGTTCATTCCTAGAGGAGCGCCCATGGCCGAAAAGTCACCCAGTACCCGTAACAACAAGAAGGTCGGCAAGACACTGAAGGAAAAGCGTCTCGACAAGCACGCCAAGAAGGACCAAAAGACCGGTCTAATGGGTGACGGTAAGTAGTCTTCGTCGACTGGCGAGGTGCGAACAACTTTTTTTGCTCTACTAGGAGCACTATGAAGAAGATGTTGTTCGCCCTCACCGTGACGTTGAGCACGTTCGCCCCTCTCTCTGGGGCCCACGCGGCCACAGAGCCGGTCAAATGGATCTGCCCTCCCACTGGCCCCACTTCGTGCGTCGGTGCGACCACGACCGAACTCATTCCATTGACCGGGGACACCATTGCCACGACCTATCAGCCGCCGGCCAAGCCCGTCGCTGACTGTTTTTTTCTCTACCCCACGATGAGTCCGGCGAAGTCGTGGAACGCACCAAATCGCGTCACGCGATCTATTCGCAGGGCTGTACGGGCCATGGCCCTTCCCTTTACTCGGACGTGCCGACTCGTCGTCCCTGTGTACCAACAAGTGACATCGAGCCATCTCGCCGTTGCGGCGCCCACGGCCAAGGACCGCGCCGCGATCGAGGTTGCCTACCAATCGGTCCTACGAGGGTGGCGGGCGTACCTCAAGGTCACCCCTTCGACTCGACCCGTGATTCTCGTTGGCTTTAGCCAGGGTGCTGGGATGCTCTCGCAACTCCTCCGGCGAGAGATTGCACCAAATCCCAAGCAGCTCCATCGGGTGATCCTGAGCGAACTAGTGGGTGGTGGACTTACCATTACCTCCCCACGGTCAGTCACCGATGGACTCGCCGGTATTGCACTTTGTCCCCACATCGGCCGGATTCGATGCGCCATTGCATTCGATGCATTCACCACACAGCCCTCGGCTCACGCCATCGTGGGCCGACCCGGCGCACCATGGGGCTACCTGTCCGCCTGGACTCCCGCGCAAGGTTCACAGATGGCCTGCGTCAACCCTGTTTACGGGGGGCGGCTGAGTGGACCACTCATTCCCTACCTCGGGGGCAACCCCTACACGACCTACGCCAACCGTTTTCGGGCGGCCTGCGAACGCCAGGGTGGAATCGACTGGCTCGATATTCGGCAAGTCGATGTCCCGAACTTTGGTGGTCACCGCAATCCCATGCCTTCGCTCGATCCGAGTTCCGACGCCTCACCCACGGGTCTTCACGGGGAATCGTGGGGCTTGACGTTAGGCAATCTCGTACTCTCGGCACGAGCGGCCGTATCGAAATGGGACGTTCGACCCTAATCGGCCGCTAGAAAAATTTCCGAGGTGGACCCTAATATGGCGGTCACGAAAGGAGCCTCTATGTCCCTGCCTCATCTCCGGCGTTCACTTCTCGCCACAATCCTCATCTCGGTGGCCTTCGTGGGAGCCCAGGTTGAGACCAGCCCCTCCGAGGCGTCGCCCGTCGTCTCGGGCCACCCCGGTATGGGCTATCTGTGGAACTTTGACACCTCGAATAACACCGACCGTGAATGCCAGGGTTTCGAGATTCAGATTGACGGTGTCACGGCCAACGACGTCGGCGGAACGTATTGGGGTACCTACAACGAGCCCACCGTCACCAATACCACCTTTAATGGCACGGCCGGCATCGACGTTATCTATCAGGCCACCTTCGATTCCAATGCGACCACTTGGAGCGTCTCGACACCCATCGGTGGACTCGAACACTACGGCGTCTCGCTCAATGTTGCCCCCGGAATGCAGCGCTACACCTGGCTCTGCGACGACCCCGCCAATCCTGGACACCTCGCTCAATACGGGGGCTCGACTGAGGGCAATGGGTATCCGATGGCGACTGATCCATCACTCGTAATGACGGCCGGTACCACGGTGCCCACCGTTCCCGCCGGTGGCACAATCGGTACCACACCGGTGCAGACCACCGTTACGCAAACGCTCGTCAATAACGCACCCGCCGCTCCAGGATTCGCTGTCGGGGATGCCTTTTTCGCGTGCCACTTTGAACTGACCACGACACAACAGATTGCCCTCGGCGACCTGCTCACTGACTCGGCACTCGTGCGCAGCACCCTCGCCGGTCACCAGATTTTGGATCAGTGCGACCTGATAAATGGTGACGCCAGCTTCACCATGCCCGCGGCCAATCTGAGTGACGACAAGGGAGTAACAAACGCGGTCTACATCTTCGCTTACACCGGAACCTACGACGACGCTCACACCCCCAACTGCTCGGAGAGCCCAACGGCGCCCGACTACTGCCCTAACGACCTCGGTGGATCTATTGCGGTCGACATGATTGCCAACACCACGCAGAACCGTGGTCTAGGCATTCAAGTACAGGGTGGTGGCACCGTCGTCGTCACTCCCCCCGCACAGCCGGCTCGCATCCACGCCTACGCCACCACGGCTCCAGTTACCTGTGCCGCTAATGCCGTCTGCGGTGAAGTGGTGGCGACCAACGCCCAGCTCAACCTGACGGCAACGCCGAATGCGGGCTACGTCTTCACCGGATGGCAGACGAAGCTCCACGCCGGCAGCGAGGGCACGTGCAAAACCACGGTCCGGAGTTGCACTATCACTCTCAGTAAGAACGTCAACCTGGTTGCCGCATTCGTCCTGGCACCCCGGGTCACGATTACCAAGGTCTCGGCAACCTCGCTGATTCGTGGCAAGGCCACCGTGATCACCCTGACCGGCACCCTCTTTGCTCGGGGTGCCACCGTGCGGTTCGCTGGTAGCGGCATTACGTCAACGGTCACGTTCAAGAGTGCTACGAGCCTCTCGGTCAAAGTCACCGTGGGCAAGACCGCGGCCAAGGGACTTCGTACCTTTACGGTAACGAATCCCAATGCCACCACCGCGACCTACACCAAGGGTGTAACGATCAAATAGCTAGGACAACGTGGTGGCCAGTTCGAAGAGAAAGGACTGCAACGCCCGGATTGTCTGCAGGCTTGCTTCATCAGCTTGCGCCAAGTCGTCATCAGTGAAGATGGCCGCTTCACTCGTTCGGGCGCGTAGTCCCAACTGCATCGAAGCGAGCCAGGCGAAGGCTTCGTCTTGAGAGAGAAACGATTCGTCCAGCGTGAGTCGCATGAGTTCGGCACTCGTGGCCGTCATCTTTTGACGCTCGAATGAACGGAGCGGATCATCGCTATCAGCCGACGGTGTAATCGGAGAGTGCAGCGTGCCGTGCCAGGGGTGAGCGCTATCGCTTTCGGCCGCGATGAGTTGATCAATTACTGACTTGAGAAACTCTCGTGCGTCTGAAGCGATACGTACTTCAATTCGACCATCCTTGCGTTGAATGAAAACCTTGGACCGAGCCATTTCACGAATCCTGTTCGACGGTCGACAGCAGTCCGTTGGCTTGCAGCTTGACGCAGTAGCCCTCGGCGCGGTCACGACTACCGGACCAGACGATGGCCCGGCCTTGATGGTGGACGGTCATCATGAGCTGCGTGGCCTTGTTGTTGGAGTAACCGAAGATTTTGCGAAATATCAGGGCGACTACCGGCATCGGCGTTACCGGGTCATCCCAGACCACCACGTTCCAAGACTTTTCCGTCACCACTTCGTCTTGACTGAGCGTGGCGGTCGAAGTGGAACGCTCGTGCTTCACTGAACTCACCCCTACAGTGTGACACCTACCCGATGTCGGGTGGACGGAATTCTTCGGCCAATTTAGAAATTGCGTAGTGGACGTCTCCGTGGCGAATGTTCGAAGCCAGCCCCCCTTCAACAAAACGATCGCGGCGGACATAGAGCACGAGCGCCACGAGGGCTTCGGTGGCATCGGCGGGCCGCCAGTCGGGCACTCGAATCTCAGGAATTTCCATCCACGCAATATCGGTGAGAATTTTCTGTTCGTAGAGGGCGTGAATCCACCGTTCCCACTCGCGAGTGAGTGCGAAAAAAGGCATTCGATAGAGCTTGTGGGGTACTTCCGAGAGAAGTTCCCCACCGTTCACCTCACCCGCGGCCACGCCCAGGGCGTTGTCGGAGGCGATGAAGAATTGCCGCCACTGCTCGCTCGTTACGGTCTGCAGGTGCCGCTCGGCCTTCGTGCGTGCGTCACTCAGTGTCATTTTCTCCTCCATCTCGGTCCTACCCTCTCGCAGCCCTGTGACACTTAAGGTGACGGCATGGGAATCCTCGAGAACGCCAGGCAGCATGGCGAGTCTGCGGTTAGCGACGTGGCTCGTCGAGTCCAGGATGCCTCCGGCCGGCGTATCCGCTCAGCCATTGGCATCGATCAAGAGCCGCCCCCGCCGTGCAACGATCCCGCTACGTCCTACATGCCAGTCGGTGGAGCCGCGCGCGAACTCCACGTTGACCTGCCAGCGATGCTCGTTGGGGGTCTCGCATCGCTCTTGCTACAGATGACCCACCCGCTCGCAATGGCCGGTGTAGCCAAGTATTCGTCCTACCGCGAAGATCCGCTCGGACGCCTCTATCAAACGGCTCAATTTGTAGGTATCACGACGTTTGGTTCCAAACACGACGCCCTCTCAGTTATTGAGACCGTCAAGTTCATCCACGAAGGCGTGAACGGTACGGCACCGGACGGACGTCACTACTCGGCTACCGACCCCCACCTCTTGGCCTGGGTTCACGATGCCGAAACCGCGATGTTTCTAAAAGCGGCCGAACTCTACGGTCCCCGCTCAGTGAGCGCCGCTCGAGCCGACCAGTACGTCGAGGAGATGTCTCGCGTCGCCACGGATCTCGGAGTATTGAATGCTCCGCGTACCAAGGACGAACTCTGGGACAACCTCGAGGCCTACATCCCCGAGTTGGAACTGATCGAGCCGGGCAGAGATGCGCGGAACTTCGTCTTACGTGGCGTGAGCAAAAAGCCCCATGAAATTGCGACATACGCCACACTGGTTGCCGCTGCGATCAACTTGCTCCCCGACTGGTCTCGCGGAGTTCTTCGACTTCCCAAGATTCCCCTGGTGGAGTCACTCGTCGTGCGGCCGGCCGCGCTAGCGGCCTGTACGACGTTGCGCTTCGCTATTACGCCGGTTGACGTTACGTCGCCAGCGTAAGACCACCGTCGGTCGCCACGACCTGACCCGTAATGTACGGCGTCGTTGCTAGGGCGTAAATCAAGGCAGCCACATCTTCGGGCTTGCCACTGCGCTTCAGCGGCGCAACCTGCTGCACAAAGCCACGGATAACGTCCCAGTCCTGGGTCCACTCGGTGTCAATTAACCCGGGAGCCACGGCATTGATACGTACATTGGGACCGATCACCTTGGCCATTAAGACCGTTAAGTGATTCAGGGCCGCTTTCGAAGCCGCGTAGGGAATTGACGACCCCGTTGGTCGCAGTCCGGCAATAGATGAGATGTTGACGATGGATCCACCGCTCGCCTGAAGGGCCGGCATGGCCGCAACGGAAAGAGCCCAAGTGCCGAAGAGATTGACGTCAAATATTTGACGAAAGATGTCCACCGTGGCGGCGTTGAGATCATGATGAGGAATTACATGGGTAAAGCCGGCATTATTGACGAGAACATCAATCTGCCCGTAGTGCCCGACAACCTGCGAGATAAATCCTTCGGCGTCGAAATCTCCACCAATGGCACCTTGGATGTAGATCGAATTCGGCAACGCTTGCGCTAATGCCTCACCGGCCGCGACCGAGCGACTGGAGTTGACCACCACGGCGTATCCCTGTTCGGAAAACCACTTCGCCGTGGCCTCACCGATACCTCCGGTGGAACCAGTCACGACTGCAACTTTCAAACTCATCGACTCACTACCCTCCACGTACCGGCCCAGCGTTGGCCGGGCTCGAGGACGACTACATCTTTTCCACTCCGCAAACTATCGGGCGGAGCCGTCATGGGCTCTACCGCCACGGCGGTACGGCGACGGCCCCGTTCCAATTGATCACCGGTGTAGACCTGCAAGTAAGGGAAGTTGCGATCTACGCTGAGTTCCACGACGTGGCCGCGAGTATCAACCAACTTGGTGGTCGCCATACCGGCTTCATCGCGGATGAGCTCCGTGAAGGTGACGTCCAACTCATGACCACTCACTGACTTCAGCGAACGAAAATCTTTCAGACCGTCGGCTGTGGGCAGAATGAGTCCAGTGGGTAACTGGCGCTCATTAACCTCCACCAGCGCGTTGGCGGGAACCTCGAGCCGGGCACCCTCGATGGTGTCAGTCGTTACTGCCAAGTACGGATGAAAGCCCAACGCGAAAGGTATCGCTACTTCATCGAGATTCGTGACCGTCGTGGTCACCGAAAGACCCAAATCGCCGAGGTGATACGAGATCTCGATGTTGGACAAAAACGGATAGGCCGGAGTGGGGTGCAAGGTGAGCGCCAGAACACATCGATTCTGGTTGAGCGCCTTAATTTCGAATGGCCGCCACCGAACGAGGCCGTGATTCCCGGTCAAAGTCACGGGAGTATCAATCTGAGCGCGGGCCGTACGACCCGAAAAACCCCAGGGCTCGTGATCTATACGGTTAGGCCAAGGGTAGAGAACTTGACCCCGCCCGCCGGTCGGCATCTCCTCGGCGGCAAACCCCTCGATGACTGGTACCCCGCCACGGACGTAGGCCCGGAGGGTTGCTCCGACTTCTGTCACTACTACTCGCTGGTCCCCGTGGGCGATCGCAATCTGCTCGCCACTAGGTAATGCTTCGGCCTTCACCATTTAGTCACCACCATGTCGCTTCTTCCCGTTATCGTACGACTAATGCGCTTACTAATTACGAACGATGACGGAATCAATGCTCCAGGGATTCAGGCCCTTACTCGGGCCATATCCCAGTGGGTCGCCCTGAGGCCCGAGGAGCGCTCGGCGATTGTGGTGGCCCCCAACCGGAACTTCTCCGGCATGAGCTCGGCCGTTGGGGACATTTTTGACAAACCCATGGTCGCCTACGAGCGTCGGGTTATCGAAGGGGCCGAAAACATTCCGGCCTACGCTCTCGACGCGGCTCCCGCACTCTGCACAATCATTGGTGGCATTGGCTATCTCGGTGAACGTCCCACCATGGTCGTCAGCGGGATCAACGCCGGGGCCAACGTGGGGCGCAGCGTGCTGCACTCGGGAACCATCGGAGCCATCCTCACCGGGGCCCAGTTGGGCATGTCGGGATTAGCCGTCTCTTCTCAGTGGGACGAAGCGATCACGCACTATGAAACGGCCGCCAAGATCGCCGTCGAAGTGCTTGACCAGTTCTACGACGCCCCAGAGCGCACGCTTTTGAACCTCAACGTACCGAACTTGAGCACAGCCGATCTCAAGGGTGTTCGCCGGGGACGCATTTCTAATGCCGGCATCATTAAGGCCACGCGGAGCGAAGAGTCCGGATTCACCCTTGGTGAGTCGGGTGAGATTCCATTGCGCTTTGGTGCCGCGACGCCCCAGCTAGGTGACGTCAGTGACGAGCAGGCCGATGAAGATGGTGCCCTCGTCGTCGCCGGGTACGCCAGCTTGACTGCGCTTCGTGGAGTTCATGAAGATACCGACATCAGAACTGATGACCTCATGCGCCTCAGCCTCGAGGCCATCGAAAAGCACCTCGGTAACCACCGCTAATCATCGTCACGGGGACGCGAGCGCTGGGCCTTGTGTCGCCCCGCGATTCGCTTCGACTCCAACCGTCGCAACGAACTCCCCTTGGTCGCCTTCGTCGGCCTTCGCCGCGTTGGGACTCGCAGTCCTCGTTCAATACGCTCACCTAATCGCAGTAGTGCCTCGGAGCGATTTTTAGCCTGTGACCGATGGGTCGCCACCGAAACTCGAATCACTGCCGGCGAGGACGTGGCCAGATGGTTGAGTTGGGGGTCCGTGAACGCCTTCGATGACGCGGGCGTGAAGGAAAGCGTGATTCGGCTCAACGTACGGTTGGCGTGCTGACCACCCGGTCCGCCCGATGTCGAGGCCTTGACCTCAATTTCGGATATCTTAATCGTCACCCCACCGACGATGAGATCACCACTGTCACTAATGCGTACTGAGGACATTTTCGACACTCCTCGGCGACGATTCTTGCCGAACGACACTTTTGCCTTCATCGCTACGTAGTATCTACCACGATAACCCTGCCACTCGACTGGAGTGTTGTGCCACCGACTTTGACAACCATCCGCCGTGCAGCAACATTCGTCGGGCGACTCCTGGGACGAACGCCCGATCAGTCGCTCTATCGGGCCACACCGCCCACCACCGTATTCCTACTCTCCTTCCCACGATCGGGAACGTCGTGGATTGGAAGCGTCCTAGAGAACTTCGGGGCTCCCTTTATCTACTACGGGGAACTGCTCGCCTTTCTTTCTGAAGCACCCGGTCTGGGCGTCCTTACGCGCAGGTACCGTGGATTTCGATTTCGCTACCTGCAATACTTCATCGCCCAAAGACGTGGATGGAAGCCCTTAGTTTTTGAGAGAAGTGGTCTTTCTCTGGCTCGCGTCATGCAAATCATGGCGCAGCAGGCGGGGATTAATGTTGTCAAAATTTTTCCGGGTCACATTTCGGATGACGATCTCGAAACCCTCTTTCGCGACTTCTCTCCCCACGTCGTCTTTCTTCGCCGAAACCATATGGATCGACTCACGTCACTCAAAGCTGCCGGGCTGACTGGTAACTGGCAAAACGCGAAATATACCGGTCCGGAAGTTTCGATTGACGATGCCGACCTTCATCGATTTACCGTTGAATACGAAGCGTGGTACCGCCAGCAAAAAGCGATCTGCCTTTCGCTCGGCCTCACCGTGACGGACGTCGCCTACGAGGATCTTCTTGACGAGCGCAACTTGCACGATCTACTAGGAGAAATGGCACACGGTCAGATCACTTTCCGGCCAGACCAGTCGCTCTCCTCATCGCTCTCCAAGCAACGGGAGCGCAACAGTCGTCCGGAGTACGAATTTGCAGAGTGGACGCCCGAGAGCTCTAGTTAGTTGGAGTGTTAAAGCGGACCATTGCCAGTTGGCTCGAAGACGCCACGAGCTGATCGCGATCATCAAAAAGTTCGCATCGCTCATCCACAAGACCATCTTCGATCACGACACACCACTGTCGAACCTTCAGCCACTCACTCGAGGGGATGGAGCGAATATACGAACTCAACTGCAGCGTCGGCACCCACCCCGTAGAGCCAATGGGAAACGTCGCTGGGGGCAGGGCATCCGAAGCAAAGAGCAGGCTCCAGGCATCCCATTGAGACTGTCCGTCGTCCAGTCGCATCCATCCGCGAATTTCAGCTTTCTCTGAAATTTCCCCGCGCGCAAAGGTGGTGCACGCCGGATCAAGACGTTGATCTTGGGCACCCAAGATGTTGATGACACCATTGGCTGGCGAGCGAGGGCAGTCTTCAAGTGGTGGCAAGATCGGCGGCACGGCGTCGTGGTAGCGAGGGACTGATCGCTCACTCAGGGTTCCGAGAGTGATCAACGATTCATTGGTTATTGCTCCGTTTTGCTCTAAGGCCACGTGCACGAAACTGGCGCCGCGACCAATGCGACGGACGGAGGCCACCACGACCGCGGGGCCTAGTTCGGGTGCCCCAACGTAGTTAGTGGTGACGGCCGTGGCGTGAATGTGAGGCCCACCTTGGGCGGCCGCCTCGGCGAGGGCCGCATTGGCCATCACACACTGGAGATAGCCACCATTGGGACGACCAACGACGGTGTACTGCTCGGAGAGATTGACCGCATAACGACCATTCCCGAGGGGGTCGACGGCGGCGGCGTCTCGGAGTGCGTGAGTTTGGGGGGCGTTGGACACCCCACAACCCTAACCAACTCGGTGACCCCCGCCGGTAGATTGAGAGGAGAAAGAGGATGCTATGAACACGATTCCGCACTTCGTAAACGGACAGCGCGTGGAGGTTGCGAGCGAGCAACACCTCACCGTCTTCAATCCCGCCACAGCCCAAGCGGTCGGCACTCTCTCCGTGCCCTCGACAGCCTTCCTGGATGAGGTTGTCGCCACTACCGTGGCGGCGGCAGCCGAATGGCGGAGTGCGTCGCTCAGTCGCCGCACGGCAGTGCTCTTTGCCTTCCGCGAACTACTGGTTCGCCACACCGATGAGCTAGCCCTTCTGATTACGACCGAGCAGGGCAAGACCCTGGCCGACGCCCGGGGCGAGTTAGCCCGTGGACTGGAAAATGTTGAGTATGCCTGCGGACTAGCCGACCACCTCAAGGGTGAGTTCGCCAGTCAAGTTGCCGACGGTGTTGACGTTCACTCCTTCCGCGAACCGATTGGCGTTGTCCTAGCCATCACCCCCTTCAACTTTCCGGCCATGGTTCCCCTCTGGATGCTCGCCAACGCGATTGCTGCCGGCAATGGCGTCGTCCTGAAGCCTTCCGAGCGTGACCCCTCAGCCGCCGTGCGGCTCGCCGAACTCCTGATTGAAGCCGGACTGCCCGCCGGAGTACTCAACGTGGTCCACGGTGATCGCCACACGGTCGAATATCTCCTCGAGCACCCGTCGCTCGAAGCCATCAGCTTCGTGGGATCGACTCCCGTGGCTCAATCGATTTACGCCACCGGCACGCGTCTCGGCAAGCGCGTGCAAGCTCTGGGTGGAGCCAAGAATCACATGGTCGTCCTACCCGATGCCGATATCGTAATTGCGGCCGATGCCGCCATCAATGCGGGCTTCGGGGCGGCCGGGGAACGGTGTATGGCCATCAGCGTGGTCGTAGCCGTGGGCGATAGCGCCGACGTACTCGTGGAGGCTATCGCCAACCGCATGGACCGACTCACCGTTGGCTCCGGTATCGACAGCACTAGCGACATGGGGCCCCTCATTACCCAAGAGCATCGCGATCGCGTGGCTAGCTACGTAAAGAACGCCCCGAGTGAAGGTGCCGTCATCGTGCGCAGTGGTGCCGATCTCATCGAGCGTCCGGGTTTCTACTTTGGTCCGAGCCTGATTGATCACGTCACTGCCGACATGGCCTGCTATCGAGATGAGATCTTCGGGCCCGTTTTGTGCGTGGTACGCGTTGAAAACTTCGACGACGCCGTCGCCCTCGTGAATGCCAATCCCTTCGGCAACGGTGTGGCAATTTTTACGCGCGATGGCAATGCCGCGAGACTCTTCAGTCGAGCCGTCTCGGTCGGCATGATTGGCATCAACGTGCCGCTACCCGTCCCGATGGCGAGCTTCTCGTTTGGTGGGTGGAAGAACTCGCTATTCGGCCACGCCCACATGTACGGACCGGAAGGCATGGCCTTCTATACACGCGGCAAAGTCGTCACCTCACGTTGGCCTGAGCCGAACGAGTCGCAGATTGACCTGGGCTTTCCCAGAACCAGGTAGCGGTGAATCAACTCGGCGACTTCCTCTGGGGTGGCACACGCGAAGCCGCCTTGATGCTGTGGATGACCTTCTGGCCCCTCGTCTTGGGCTTCACAATCTCAGGAGTAGTCCAATCATTCGTTAAGCGTGATGGCCTCCGACGAACGCTCGGGACCTCATCGCTCCGTTCAGCCTCCACGGCGAGCATGCTCGGGGTGATCTCCTCCTCCTGTAGCTACGCCGCCAGCGCCATGGCGCGAGCCCTCTTTGTTCGTGGGGCCTCATTCACTAATGCCACTATCTTCATGATCGCATCGACCAACCTCGTAATCGAGCTCGGCATTGTGCTCTACCTACTCCTCGGTTGGCAATTTCTCGTGGCTCAAATCCTCGGTGGTCTCATCATGGTGACCATCCTCGCCTTAGTGGGACGTCGACTACTAGACGTTGACCAAGAGGCACTCCGTGCGGCGAGCGACGAGTCGCCCGAGGGTGCCCAGAGTGCTGAGGTAGTACCTTCCTTCCGCGAGGCTCAGGGCTGGTTTCGTGCGGCCCGTTACACCATCGGTGATATCACGATGCTGCGCAAAGAACTTTTCTTTGGGTTCCTCGTGGCCGGTTTCCTGGCCGCCGAGGTTCCTGATTCGTGGTGGTCGCACCTCTTTATGACCAATCACGGCTGGTGGACAACGCTGGAAAACGTTGTCATCGCGCCGCTCTTCGCCGTCATCTCCTTCGTCTGCTCCGTCGGCAATATTCCGCTCGCAGCGGCGATGTGGGTGAAGGGCGTCAGTTTTGGGGGGGTTATCGCATTTATATTTGCGGACCTCGTCACGCTCCCCCTGCTGCTCATCTATCGCCGGTTCTACGGAGGTGCGCGAGCGCTACGACTCTTTCTAGTTCTGTGGGCCGTTATGAGCACCGGTGGCCTGCTTATCGAATTGATCTTTCGTGCTCTCCACGTCGTACCGCCAATCCCCCACCACGTCATGACGGGCCACGAGTTTTCTCTCGGATGGAATCTCTGGCTCAACATTGTGGCCGGCGTAAGTTTGCTTCTCACATTTGTGCTGAGTCGACGAAGTGTCGGTGACGACGGAGTCGCCATCGATCCCGTTTGCGGCATGCAGGTGGCCAAAGATTCGCCGGCTGCTGTGGCCGACGTCGATGGCGTCCGCTACTACTTCTGTGCGCCACGCTGCCAGGACCGATATGTGAAAGACCCTACGAAGTATCTCGGTCAGACCCCCGTCATGGTCGAGGATCCCGATGGCGACGCTACCGACCCCATCTGTGGCATGCGGGTGAACTCCAAACAACCTCCCGCCCAAGCCGAGAGCCCCACTGGACCCGTGTTTTTCTGTAGTGAGGGCTGCCGAGGGCAGTGGTTAGCCGGACCGAATGCCGCACCGGGCACCCAGCAGATTTCGCTCAGCCGAAAGGCCAAGCCGTGAGTCGCCGCGTGGAGGTCGGACCTTCACCACGCGTCTACGGCGTCTGCATTCACGACGGTGCTGTGCTCTTGGTCCGAGCAGCTAATCCCCACGACGGTGGTGAAATCTGGTGGCTACCGGGTGGAGGTATCGACTGGGGTGAGTCCCCCCAACAGACTCTGGAACGTGAGTTCATCGAGGAGACGGGCCTGGGCGTCACCAACCATCTCCTCCACTCCGTACTCGACGACCAGCGTGTCAGAGTCAACGGAGACCACGTTCACACGGTGCGAATCATCTACCTCGCCACCGTGGAAGTTGCTCCCCTGCAGCACGAATCCGGTGGAACTACTGATTTTGTGATGTGGGCCAAACTCAGTGAGCTTGATCAGATTCGTTTGGCCGACTACGCCCAATCCTCGATTGAGGCCGTCGTCAACATGCTCGCGTCCACGGAGACCAACGAACTCAAGAGTTCGTTGGCTCCGTTTCGTGCGGCGGCCAATCTTTAGACGAAGTACTTTGTCCTGAGTTCGCGCTTCAAGAACTTTCCGGCGGGGTTACGCGGGAGTGGTTCGTTCGTGAAGGCAATACGGGTTGGCACTTTAAATCCAGCTAATCGGGTCGATACGTGATTACGGAGCTCGTCATCAGTCAACACCGTGCCGGCACGAAGCATGACCACGCAGGCCACTTCTTCGCCAAGTCGCTCGTGAGGCACACCGAAGACGGCGGCTTCGTGCACCGAGGGGTGCTCGTAGATAGCCGCTTCGACTTCCGCCGAGTAGACGTTTTCACCGGCCCGTAGCACCATATCCTTGGCGCGGTCTTCGATGTACAAGAAGCCCTCTTCGTCGACGCGACCGATGTCGCCACTGCAGAGCCAACCGTCGACAATCGTCTCCGCCGTCGCTTCGGGCTTTTGCCAGTAGCCACGGATCAACGTCGGGGACTTCATCCAAATCTGTCCCCGCTCGCCGACCGGCATGCTCTGAAGTTCGTCATTGCGAATATCAAAGTCCATGATGATCGTCGGCGTGCGGCCCGTTGAAGACGGGTGGCTCACGTAGTCATCACCGAAGTTTCCGGGGCCGTAGGCATTGGTCTCGGTCATGCCGTAGCCGATACTGGGGCGACCGGTCTTGAAGGAGCTTTCGACGCGGGCCACGAGCTTGGGAGGTGCGGGAGCACCACCACCGCCGATAGAGGCGAGGGAACTGGTGTCGTACTTAGAGAAGTTTGGATTCTCCAACATGTCCCAACTCTGCGTTGGTACACCGACGAAGTTGGTGACCTTATGGCGCTCAATCAACTGCAGGGCGCGCTCAGGTTCCCATCGGTACATCATGACCAACTTGAAGTGCCACATGAAACTGCTCATCATGACTGGAATACAGCCAGTCACGTGAAAGAGGGGCACAATCAAGATGAAGCAGGCCGGCAGACCACTTGTCTGCTCTTCAGCGCCACGACGAGCGGCATTCACGTAGGCACCCGAGGAGAAGGCCATGAGGGCTTGAGTGACAGCTCGGTGCGACGAGACCGCACCCTTCGGGAAACCCGTCGTGCCGGAAGTGTAGAGAATCGTGGCGTCGTCGGTGGGTTCAATCTCAACGTCGGGCATGGCCATGCCGTGCACAATGACTTCATTCCAGTTCTCGACACCGGGATCGAGTGGTTGGAGATCATCGAGGCGCACGCCCAGAATCGGCACATTGGCCTCATTGCATGATGTGTGTGCGCGCGCAATGCGCTCGGTGTCGGCGATGAGGAGCGAGAGTCCGGCGTCATTAACGGCGTACTCCATCTCGTCTTCCGTCCACCAGGCGTTAAAGGAGACCGAGATGGCCCCTACTGACGTGATGGCCGCGAACGAGATGATCCATTCGGGCAGGTTACGCATGGCGACGCCCACGCGGTCACCCTTCTTGATACCGAAGTGGTGAACGAGGGCGTAGGCCAAGGCGTCGACCGACTCCATAACTTTCTTGTAGCTCCACTCTTCGTCTTCGTAGACCAGAAATACGTTGTCGTCGAGTCGAGCGGGAGCAAAGACATCACGGAGTGATTTTGGTGCGTTTTTAAAGACGCGATTCGTGACGCCGTCCACCGTCTCTTCAATAACTTCAAATGGCTGACCGGCGCCGGAAATCGCCGCAATCGCCTCGTCGTACGTCATGGTCACATCTGCCTCCCTAGGACTCTGTGAATCCTACGGCAGGAAGAGGGGGGTGGCGGCGAGAATTCTTGCTAGAACTATTGGATGCCAATCAACGTGACCCCCATTGCCGGCCTGCCCGACCACGTCAACGACGTACGGATTCGGACGGCCAACTTCATCAATACCGAGATTTTGCCCCGTGAAAGCGAGCTCTTCGTTCGCCGCAAGGGTGCTGCCGTGACCGAGGCCGAGCTGGCTCACGCCAAGACGCTACGCGAGGAAATCAAGGCCAAGGTGAAGTCGGCTGGCCTCTGGGCCCCCCACCTCCCTCAGGAGTACGGAGGCATGGGACTCGACTTTCTCGCCCACGCCTACATGAACGAAATCCTGGCCTACGCTCTCGGCGCCGCCAGCCTCTTCGGCGTCGTAGCGCCCAACTCGGGAAATCAGAAGGTTCTGCTCAAGTACGGTACCGAGGAGCAAAAGCGTAAGTGGCTCCTCCCCCTCGTCGAGGGTGTCATGGAGTCGGGCTATTCAATGACCGAACCGGAGAACGCTGGTAGTGATCCCCGGTCCATCAAGACCTCGGCCCGTCTCGAAAATGGCGAATGGGTCATTAACGGCCACAAGTGGTTTACGTCCAACGGACTCGCGGCCGACTTCTTCATCGTCATGGTTCGCGTTGCCGACGAGTCGGGCAAGGGTCGCATGGCTCAGATCATCGTGCCAACGAAGACACCGGGTGTCGAGATTGTTCGCGGTATTGGCATCTGGGGTTCAGGCTCATCGGACCACTGCGAAGTGAAGTACACCGATGTGCGCGTTCCCGAAGAAAACATTCTTGGTCGAGTGGGTCAGGGTCACGAAGCGGCCCAGGAGCGCCTTGGCGCCGGACGAGTCTTTCACTGCATGAACAGCGTGGGCCAGATGTGGCGAGCCTTTGACCTCATGGTGGAGCGCTCCTTATCTCGCGAAGTGCACGGCGGACTGTTGAAGGACAAGCAGTTCATCCAAGGGATGATTGCCGACTCGTACATCGACCTCCAAACGGCCCGACTGTTGACGATCCGCACCGCCGAAATGGTGGACCGTGGTGACCCTCAGGCCCGTACCGAAATCTCAGCGCTCAAGGTCTACGTACCGGCGGCCTTCCACCGAGTCGTGGATCGCGCTATTCAGATTTGGGGAGCCGCGGGTGTATCGAACGACTTGCCGCTGGCTCAGATGTACCTCGGTGCTCGAACGCTTCGTTTGGCTGACGGGCCGGACGAAGTTCACCGCATCTTGATTGCCAAGAACGTCTTTGCTCACTACGAATCCGGAGAGTCTTGGAACTTCGCCGGCTAGTGCCGTGCGAATAACGGTGCACGTCCACCCCGGATCTAAGAGTCCGGGCGTGGGTGGCTCCTACGACGGACAACTCATTGTTCGAGTCCGCGAGCGGGCCGTTGATGGCTCGGCGACCGACGCCGTGACCGCAAGCCTGGCTACTGCATTCTCTGTTACCCAGCGCTCCGTCGTCTGCATCCGTGGTGCCATCAGTCGAACGAAGACGTTTGAAATAGAGGGTGACGACATCACATTGGGCGCCGCGCTCGCACAACTCCTGCAGTAGTTCCGAGTGGTCCCAGCGCGGCTCTAGCGGGCTGTGAGGTCTTTGCGCCACATGGTCATTGACCCCGCCAACGTCGCCCCCAGGGCCTCGTTGACATCAATCATCGGCTGGTTACGCGTGGAGTTAAACGTGGTGATTCTCCACGTGTCGTAACCAGCACGGGAAAACTCTTGGAGATTGACGGCCTTCATCAAGCCGCCCAGGCGGTGCCCGCGATGCGATCGCGCCACCAGGGTGTCCCACTGGTAGGCCGTTGAGGGGTCGTCCCGAGACACGGTGAGCTCGGTGTAGCCGGCCAATTCGCCGGTTTCCCGATGCGTAGCGGCCACCACGAGAAGATCCCGGCCCATGTCGTAGACGGTCCGCTCATGCGTCCGGAGCCGCTCCACGCTCCAGAGTTCTTCTTCGACAAGGACGTCGGCGTGATTGGCCTCGACGCCCATCCGGGACATCAGGTCGGCCAGCGGCGCCGCTAGCGGCTCTGGCGTAGAACGAATCCATCGATGGAGTTCGTACGATTCCGCCGGCTCACTCCACTGCTCCACCAGAGCGTTGAGCACAGCACTGGGTTGAGGCCAGAGAAGGTCCCGGCGAGCCATTTCGTCAGTGAGCTCATACCCACGCCGCGGAGCAAAGAAGCGATTGGGCGCAGCGCCCATCTCCTCAGCCCCCTCAATAACAAAGAAAAGCAGCTCGGTGCGCCCCAGCGTGCGCCCGTACTCTTCGACAAAGGTCAAGAGCGATGACCCGAAACCACGTCCAGTCAACGTGGGCTCCACAAAGAGATCGCCGCGCAGGGAGTGAAGGTTGTCATCTCGTGAAATTTCCACACCAGCGACTGCGACGACCGTTCCCTCTTCTCGTAATGAAAAGAGGTGCTTAGTATTTGGGGCGTTTTCATCGAGAGCCCGGGCCCGCCACTCGTCTGGCTGCCAACCACCACCTCGACCACCATCTCGTTGCAGTTCGGAACGCTGGAGCACACCGAACCACTCCATGAAGGCGTTGTCGTTGCGAGCATCCACATGTTCAATCGCCATGGACGGAGTGTAGGAGAAGGCATCCAATTGACTTCCTGGCACTTCAGCAGCACCCTCACCCTCTGATTACTAAGTGCTTTCGCGAGCCCTCGGTCGCCAACTACCCGCCACTCTGCGTAACAATTTCCACGTTGATCGGCAACCTCCTTGCACTCTTCCGCCGTAGATCGCTCAGGGCTAAGAAGGGAGGTCACACCAACGTGATGTCATAGCTCTCCCACATACTGGGAATATGCCAGAACTCACCGCCACCATCTTTGTAAGCCCCGCCACCAGCCCTCTCCACTACGCCGGAAGCTCCCAGCCCAGCCACGTCATGTTTCTTGACGAAGGGGGTCGTGCCGCATGGGCAATCTATAACTTGACCGACTGCAGCACACCGATCTCTTACCTCATCCCCCAGGCGCCCGAGACAATCCTCTCTGATGCTCTCTTAATGGTTGGTGCAACAATTACCCAAGATCCCAACTGCATTGAAGCCCTTATGTCGCGTGGCTTCTCTCCGGGTGATGGTCGTATTGACCTCAGCGCAGGGGAGTTCCTCCCGTTCAAGGAAGAGGTGCTAGCGGGCGGACTTCGCCAGGCTCGCGTGGGCGTAGCGACCAACTGCCACTCCACCGTGGGCCGCCAAATTGGTGAGTTGACATCACTTTGCGACGAAGTTGAGCTCTACTTCGCGACCCCGCTCGAGGGCGACATCATTTCCACAAGGGGCTAACGAGCCTTACTCGGCGAAAGTTGAACGCTGCGACGTGTTTGTGGCGCGATCGAAGTGGTATTCGTGGTCAAGCACGGCACCCATGCCGGCGTAGGACTCGTAGAACTCGGCACGGCCACGCTTCATGGCGGCCCGGTGCTCGGGACACTTGGCCCAGCGCCTAGCACCCTCCAATGATCCGAAACGCTCGAGCACGACGCCTGAGTGCTCCGACTCGGCGACTCGTTCGATACTCTCAAACTCATACTCCGTGTTCGTGGCCGCCAGGCTGTACATCTCAACTGCGAGGGCGTCATAGGCCGCCACGTCGCAGTCCTCTCGAAGGGTGTAGCGAAAGACGTTGAGATAGGACATAACTCTCCTCGACCGCAGGTTTGGTTGGTTGAAGATTATGCCAATGCGCAAGTCTCAATCGGCATTTGATTTAATACCGTGCAGCTATGACCCGCCATCAGATTCTCCGTCAAATTCGCGATCGGAATTCTCTTTCTCTCAGGCTATTAATGCAAACTGCCCCGGCTTTCGCCGGGGCAGTTTCTTACTTCAAATGCTGTGATCAGCTGCAACCACTGGTTGCACCGCAGCTGCTGCAGACGTAGCAGGAGCCGGCGCGCTGCATCGAGTCACCACAGGAGTAACACATCGGTGCATCCTGCTGCGGGGCGCGAGCCAAAGTTGGGGCCTCGGTCGAAGCGATTGGCTTCGGGGTGACCTCAACGGGCTTGGCCTCGAACAACGTTCCCGATGATTCGATTCCAACGGTTGGCGTCGACTGCTCGACTACACCCGGGAGGGTGGGTTGCGTACGCTCGGCCGTTGACAGAACGCCAACCTCTTCGCGCTCAGTGAGGCTCATGTAGTCGAGTGCCAAGCGGCGGAAGATGTAGTCAACGAGCGAGGTTGCGATGCGCAGCTCGGGGTCGTCAGTCATACCGGATGGCTCGAACTTCAAGTTCGCGTACTTGCGTACGTAGGTCGACAGTGGCACGCCGTGCTGGAGGCCCAGGCTGACCG
>WLNA01000022.1 GCA_009726065.1 Actinomycetota bacterium | reverse complement strand
TCGGTTAACGTGCGTCCGTTGTATGTTCTGAAAGTCCGAGAAAGGTGGTGGCCATGGCGCGTGCGCTCGTAATTGTTGAATCTGTCGCGAAGGCCACCCGTATTCAGGCCATGCTCGGCAAGGACTTCATCGTCAAGCCTTCGGTCGGTCACATCCGCGATCTGCCCGAGAGCGCGGCCGATATTCCCGCCTCGGTCAAGGGCGAAAAGTGGGCCCGACTCGGTATCAACGTCAACGATCACTTCAAGCCGGTCTACGTCGTTTCCTCGGGCCGCAAGAAGATCGTCTCCGAGCTGAAGGCAGCCCTCAAGGAAGTCGAAGAGCTCTACCTCGCGACCGACGAAGACCGCGAAGGCGAGGCCATCGCCTGGCACCTGATTGAGGTCCTCAATCCCAAGGTACCGGTCAAGCGCATGGTCTTCCATGAGATCACGCCGGCGGCCATTGAAAAGGCCGTCAGCGAAACCCGTGATCTCGACACCCACTTGGTCGACGCTCAGGAAGGTCGACGATTCCTCGACCGCCTCGTCGGCTACGAAGTCTCCCCAGTGCTGTGGCGAGCGGTAGATAAGGCCCGCTCGGCCGGCCGCGTGCAGTCAGTCGCCGTGCGGCTGGTCTGTGAGCGCGAACTCGAGCGAATGAAGTTCACCTCGGCCGCGTGGTTCGACGTAGTTACAACCATGACGTCGGTGAGCAACGATCGATTCGAAGCAACCGTCGACACCATCGCCGGAAGTTCGTTGGCCACCGGCAAGAACTTTGACGCCGCCGGTCAGTTGGACGCCTCGGCCAACGTGGTCGTTCTGGGTGAGGTTGACGCGACGGCACTGGCCACGCAACTAACTGGTGCCACCGTCAACGTCGTCTCCATCACGTCGTCGCCGCGAACGCAGCGACCCCAGGCGCCATTCATGACGTCGTCGCTGCAGATCGAAGCGTCACGCAAACTACGTATGGACCCCGAGCGCACGATGCGGGCCGCCCAGCGGCTCTACGAGCAGGGCTGGATCACCTACATGCGAACCGACTCGACCACGTTGTCGAAGGAAGCGCTCAACGCCGCTCGCACCCACGCCCGCGAGATGTTTGGTGACGACTACGTGGCCGACGTGCCCCGTACGTACGACCGCAAGGTGAAGAACGCCCAAGAGGCCCACGAGGCCATTCGTCCGGCCGGTGAGAGCTTTCGCTCCCTCGAAGAGGCGACGTCGCAGCTCTCCGGAGACGAGTACGCGGTCTACGACCTTATTTGGAAGCGCACTATTGCGTCGCAGATGGTCGATGCCAAACTGACGAGCGATCGCGTCCGACTGCTCGCCACGCTGAGCGATCTGCCGGGACGACCCGGAGCCACGGAAGTGGGTCTGAGCGCCAACGGTCTGCGCATTGAGTTCGCCGGGTTCCGGCGGGCCTACGTCGAAGGTAGTGACGATCCCGAGAGTGAGTTGGCCGACCAGGAGCGCCTCTTGCCTCCACTCACCGAAGGTTCGACGGCCACCGTTTCGCTGGCGGACGCCAAGGGTCACGACACCAAGCCACCTGATCGCTTCAGCGAAGCCACGTTGATTAAGAAACTCGAAGACCTCGGTATCGGTCGCCCGTCGACGTACGCCTCGGTGATGAAGACGATCGACCGACGCGGTTACGTCTGGAAGAAGGGCAAAGCTCTGGTCCCGGCCTTCAAGGCCTTTGCCGTGGTCAATCTCCTCTCCACGTACTTCGCCGACCTCGTGGACTACCAGTTCACGGCCGCCATGGAAGATTCCTTGGACGCGATTGCCTCGGGCGATCGTGAGCTCGAACCGTGGCTCAAGTCCTTCTACTTTGGTGATGCCTCGGCCCCCACTGAGTTCGCTAAGCGTGGCCTGCACGCCATGGTCACCGAACAGTTGGACTTTGACTACGCGGCCATCAATTCGCTACCGCTCGGTACGGCGCCCGATGGCGAGGCCGTCTCGGTCCGCTCTGGCCGTTACGGCCCCTATTTGGTTCACGGCGAGCGACGGGTTTCGATCCCCGAAGCCACCGAGCCCGACACACTGACCGTTACTCGGGCCCTCGAACTGCTCGACGCTCCCAGCGGCGACCGCGAACTGGGCACCGACCCGGCCACCGGGTTGGCCGTCTACTTAAAGGCCGGTCGTTACGGCCCCTACGTGCAACTCGGCGAACTCGTCGACGGCAGCAAGCCCAAGACGGCCTCACTCTTTTCCACGATGTCTATCGAGACCATCACGTTTGAGGATGCGCAGAAGTTGCTCTCCCTGCCTCGCGAGATTGGGGCACACCCCGAGAATCAGGAAATGATTGTCGCCACTAACGGTCGATACGGCCCCTACGTGATGTGGGGGAAAGACTCACGTTCGTTGGAGAGTGAAGACGAAATCTTCTCCGTCGATCTCGAGAAGGCCCTCCACTTGCTGGCCCAGCCGAAGCTGCGCGGCCGCCGCGCCGCCGCCGGTCCGCTCCGCGAACTCGGTCCTGATCCCATCACGGGCAAAGAGGTCGTCGTGAAGACCGGCAAGTTTGGTCCCTACGTCACCGACGGCGAAGTTAACGCCACGTTGCGCATTGGTGACACGCCCGAAACGGTGACTATTGATCGGGCCTGTGAGTTGTTAGCCGAGCGTCGCAACGCCGACCCCAGTGCTCGACGGGTTCCGGCTAAGAAGGCCGCCAAGAAGGCAGTGAAAAAGTCGCCCGCGAAAAAGGCGGCGGCCAAAAAGGCTCCGGCCAAGAAAGCTGGCGTTAAGAAGGCCACGGCCGCCAAGAAGGCCACGAAGAAGGCGACCGGCGGAACGGGTCGTGGGGCGAAGGGCCAAGGTGCCGATCAGTCGGCAACCAACGCCGATCTCATCAGTCGCCTCTCCGGCGAGTGAGCCCCACCACGCCACTCTTCGTTGCCTTTGAGGGCATCGACGGCTGTGGTAAGTCGACGCACGCCAAGCGTGTCGCCAAGGATGTTGGGGCCCGCTTCACGTTCGAACCGGGCGACACGCCGCTCGGGGTCATGCTGCGCCAGCGACTCCTGGACGCCAGCGAGCCGATGAGTCCGGAGACCGAAGCCCTCTTAATGTTGGCCGACCGCTCCCATCACGTGAGCACAGTCATCAACCCCGCCTTGGCCTCTGGCCAGTCGGTGGTCTCCGATCGTTTCTTCGGTTCGACCTTGGCCTATCAGGGCTACGGACGAGAGATGGACCTCGCCCCACTGCGCGCGGCCACCGATGTGGCCATTGGTACCTGTCGTCCCGACCTCACCATCGTCATCGATATCCCGGTGGCCGTGGCCCACGCCCGTCGGGCCCCCTCGCAACGTGATCGTTTCGAGTCGGCAAAGGTCGATTTCCACGAGCGAGTCCGTCAGGGATTTCTCACGCTCGCCGATTTAGAACCGAACTGGGTCGTAATCAATGGCAACCAGAACTTGGAATCGGTGACCGAACGAGTCGATGCGGCGCTCGCGGCCATTGGCTGGTTCGCGTGAGCGACGTCTTTTCGCCCCTCGTGGGGCAGGTCGGTGTCGTAAATGCCCTGCGCCGTTACGCCGAACAGCCCTCCCACGCCTATCTCTTCACCGGACCACCCGGGGCCGGCAAGCTTGAGGCGGCCGTGGCCTTCGCCGCCGCTCTCGAATGTCCCGATAATGGCTGTGGCACCTGTGACGAATGCACCCGAGTGCTACGAGGCTCCCACCCCGACGTGACGATTGTGGCCCGGGCTGGTGTCCAGTGGAGTGTCGATGAAATTCGCGAAGCGGAGCGAGTTGCTCGTCGTCGACCCTTGCACCAGAGTCACCAGATTTTAATTATTCCTTCTATCGAGCTCTCGACCAACGCGGCTCCCGCTCTGCTCAAGACGCTGGAGGAACCGCCCCGCCGCACCATATTTATCTTGCTGGCCGATGAATTGCCCGAGCACTTGGTCACCATCGAGTCCCGGTGTGTCGAAGTGAATTTTCACTCACTCTCGACCGAGAACATCCTCCTAGTCCTCGAGCGGGAAGGTGTCCCCTCGGTCCAAGCGCGCACGAGTGCTGAAGCATCGGCTGGCAATCTCGACCGAGCTCGCCTGCTCGCGAATGACCCGCAGTTGGCCGACCGGCTCGCCGCTTGGCGCCGCCTGCCCGAGATGTTGACGTCTAATTCACCCGCCGCCTTAGCTGCATCTACCCTGGCCGCCCTCGAAGGGGCGGTCGAACCGCTCAAGGCTCGGCACGCCGAAGAATTAGACCAGTTCAAGACCGAGGCGGAAGGCCCCGGCCGCCGGCGAGTGGGCGGCGTGAAAGACGTTGAACTACGCCACCAGCGCGAGCAACGGCGTTTTCGCACCGAAGAGTTGCGCTTCGGACTGTCCGCACTCACCCGCACGTACCGGGAGCGCATGATCGCTTCGCTCGAAGGTGTCGCCGACGGTGACGCTCGGGGACGGACCGACGCCCGAAGTGCCATTGCGTGCATTGAGGCCATCGCTACATCCGCCGCCGCCCTTTCGCTCAACGCCAATGAATCACTGCTCCTCACCAACCTCTTCACCCAGTTATCCCGACTCTAGGAACGCCAGACCTAGTGGAGTAAAGTGAGAGTCCTGCCTGGGTAGCTCAGTTGGTAGAGCAACGCATTCGTAATGCGTAGGTCAGGGGTTCGAATCCCCTCTCAGGCTCCACTCTCCACTCTTGGGCTGTTCGACCGGTTGGCCGTGATCACGTCACTTCCAACCCCCCGGTACCGTCAAGCGGGAGTGAGTTGCGGCCAGTGTTCTACCGGCTGGAACGTGCAATTTCGATGGGGCACGGTTAGAGCTGGGTGGCGTACTTGGTGAAATCGGCGCTACGTTCACGCCAGTCTTGGTAGTGATCGAAGCTCGGTGCGCCCGGCGAGAAGAGAACCACACCACCGGTCTCGTTTAGAACTTCAGCTGCCGAGGTGACGGCGGTGGCCATATCGGAAGCGGACATGGTGGTAATCCTGGGACTTCGACGGTTTATCTCATCGCTAATACGAGCCCCGGCTTCACCCATGGCGATGACGGTCAGAACCGCTTCACAGTCAGCGAGTCCCTGGGCCAAAAGTCGGTAGTCGACCCCCCGGTCATAGCCCCCGACGATGAGGGCCACGTGGCGACCAGGAAAACTTCGAACGGCGGCGACTACGGGGAGGGGATTGGTGGCCAGTCCATCGTCCACGAAGTCCGTAGTGAGACCACTTCGGTAGGTGCGGTGGATCAATGTGAGCCGACCGGGCAGAGGCTCAAAAGTAGCGGCCAGTCGCAGGGTGGCGGTTCGTACATCTCCGATCGTTCGGTGGAGCGCGCAGGCCGTGGCGCGCAACGCCAGGGCTACGTTGCGCGCGTTGTGAGCACCAACGAGTCCCAGTGCGGTCGAGAGTTCGGGATCAGTCTCGACCACGGTAACGAGTTCACCCCCGATCTCTTCGCGATGCAAGAGAAGTTCGGGATCGTCGGGCACCACGGTGAGATGGTGACCCTCGGCCCGCGTGAGTTGCAACTTGTCGTGGCGGTACTGCTCGAGTGAACCGTGCCAATCGACGTGGTCTTCACCCAGTGTCGTGAGTACCACGATCCCCGGGGCGTCGGTGATGTCCACGGCCTGAAAGCTCGACACCTCCAGGACGGTCCACGAGTCAGCGGCGTCTATCGACAGAAAGGGCGGGAGGCCGATGTTGCCGGCGCTACGGGCCTCGACCCCACAGGCCCGGAGCATGAAGGTAATGAGTGAGGTTGTGGTCGACTTGCCCTTCGTCCCGGTGACGCCGATGACGAGATTGCGATCAGTTCCCGCGAGCCAGATACCGGTCGCGGAGGTAACGGGAACGCCTGACGCTTCGAGGGCGAGCACGTCGTCACGGCGACGGGGAATGCCCGGGCTCTTAATGACGATGTCGCAGTTCTGGAGGGCTTCTAATCCACCGTTAGTCGTTTGCAGTACGGAGCTGTCCTCTTGAACGGCGTCATCGACCGCGATCACCGTGGCGCCAATCTGATCGAGGACTTTGCGGGTAGCGGATCCTTCGACGCCTACTCCCCACACCCCGACGGTGTGACCAGCGAGGTCAGCGAAGCCACGAGGCCGGGACACGGCTGGCTCCTTGGGGTTCGAGAAGTTCGGCCAAGGTGCGCTCGTTGGCGGTGGCCCGGGCCAAGTGGTGAAGGTGATCCCAGCCGGCGTAGGCCGACATCGTGGCGACGGTCTCGAGGGCCACGGCACATTCGTCGGGGTCGCCCACGCACTCGAAGGGCTTCTTGTCGGAACCGAGGCCAACGAGCACACGCAGCTGTTCGCTCAGTGCGGGATTAGTCAAGGGGGGAGTGGGACCGAAGATTGCCGTGAGCTCGTCGCGCGAAAGGAACGGGGCGAGGACGAGATTGATGAAGAGACACTTGTCACAGGTGCCACACCAAGTGACGAGTCGTTCGGCCTGGTCTTGATGAAACGCGCGGTTACAACTGCGAAAGACGTGATGAACATCGTGGTAGGTGGCGAAGCGTTCGGCAACCCACAGTTCACTGCGGTCTCGCAGCAGGCTCGCCACTTTGAAGTGCGGCCCGATGTAGGAGGCCACGGCATCAGTGATGAGGTCTTCGGCGTTGGCCGACTTGCTCCACTGGTGGTTGATGGCGAGGCCATCCCACATGGCGTTCGGCGCCGATGCGGAGTGTTCATTACTCATCACCACCGCACCGCGATCCTCGGCGAGGGCGGCAATGCAGGCCAACAACGTCACCATGGCGGTGACGGGAACGTGGCCGTTGAAGAAGTCGGGATTCTTCGTGGTGATCTGAGGGTCGAGTACTCGCGTGGCGCGCTTAATCGGCAGCGCCATTACGGCCGCGGTGGCTTCGAGCGGTGCGAAGGTTCCACTCGGGGGGCTCATGACGAAGAGGGCCTGTTCGATCGCCGGGTTGAGTGAACGGACGCTCACGACCGAATCGATGCCGCCGCCGAATGGGGTCAGGGCCCGGAGGGGATCCACTTCCACGCCGCGCGGCGTGGCGGGAACTCCTCCGAAGATGGAGACGTCGCCCAGCCACAGTTGGTTACGAAACGCAAACTCGCCCAGACCCTCACGAATCGCCGCAGTCAGGAAGGTTACGGCTTCAGGGGTAACGGGCGTGTCGCCGAGGTCCACGAGCTCCGGCGCGCCCGCTTTGAAGTAGGAGAGTCCGGCTACGAGATACCAGAGCGTGGCGACTTCTCGAGGTCCCGGTTCGCGCAGATCGCCATCGACGTCGAACGTCACTGTTTCGGTGAACGCCAGGTCGTCGAGTTGATAGTGGCCCGTGAGCGTGGAGGCGGTGACATCGAGTCCGACGTAGCGGAACTGTTTCGCACGATTAGGCATCGATACCCTCCACTCGCCGTGCCTTCAGCCTACGACTGCCACTTAGCCACGAGGGCAAAGCGTCCACAGGGTCGCGCCGCTCGGTCGGAGAAGAATCGGGCGCCACCATCGGTCACCTGCGTCGAAATACTCACGTTCTCGCGGGGCACACTGAGCGCCTCGAGAATTGAAAGTGCGGCCCCACGGGTGTCCAGCATGAATCGATCACCAACGTCAGCTCGCGCGTGGGGTGCAAAGTAGGGCGACGCGGCAATGACTTCGGGTCCCACTTGGTATCGATCGCCCGAGATGGCCGGACCGATGGCGACGTGGAGCTGACTTACATCAGCGTCGAGTGCGTTCACCGTCGCTTCAATGACCCCCGCGGCCAATCCCCGCCAGCCGGCGTGTACGACGGCGAGTTGATGCCCTGCGGGGTCCACCAACAACAGGGGTGCGCAGTCAGCCACAATTAGAGCCACGGCCTCACCCACACGGTTGGTGATGATGGCATCCCCCTCGGCGCTTTCATCGAGTGCGTCGATATGCACCACTGCGGCGCTGTGAATTTGCCGCACACGTCGAACGGACTCGCTCCCGATAGCGGTAGCGACTCGTCGAAAGTTTTCGCGAACGTGGTCGGGGTCGTCGGGACCGTTCGATCCCAAATTCAAGGACGCGAACTCGCCGCTACTGACGCCACCGTCACGGGTTGTGAAAAAAGCCTCGACGCCGAGGCGCTCAAACATGGGTAGCGTCGCCACCGGCAACGTGCCCCGTAGTTCAATTGGCAGCGTTACTTGAGGTGACACGCCGCACACGTCCCAATGAGTTCGATGGTGTGTCGTACGCCACGAAAGCCCGTGGCGTTAGCGACGGCTTCAACCCACCGTTCCACGTCATCACCGTCTAAACCTTGCGTCACGCCACACTGTTCGCAGACAATGTGATGGTGGTGATCCGTGCCGCAGTACCGGTACTTGGCCTCACCTTCGAGGTCGTGCACGACATCGACCAACTGTTCGTCGACCATGCGACGAAGTTCGCGGTAGACCGTGGCCAGCCCCAGGCTCTCCCCGTTACGGACGGCCTGGGCGTGCAGTTGCTGGGCACTAACAAAGCCCGACACCGTGCCGAAAGCCGACAGCACGGTCGGCCGCGTCTTACGCGCCATGCGCCTTGATGATCCACATCGCCGCAATACCAACAACTGAAGCGACCAAGGTCCACCGAGAGGGATGATTGGCGTGAGCCTCAGGCAAGATGTGCGACGTCGCAATGTAGATGATGACGCCAGTGAACAGGGCCAGATAGAGAGCCACGCCGTTAGCACTGATGAGTACGTAGGAGCCCAAGGCGGCGCCAGCCGTTCGTGCGACGGCGTCGGCGATGAGCAGGAGTTTGGCCTTGGCCGTCCAACGACCGCCCTTGATGAGAAATGCGACCGTATTCAGCCCGTCGCTAAAGGCGTGAATCAAGAGAGCTAGAAAGACGGCGTACCCGAGAGTGTGGCTGACCTGGAAGGCGGCACCGATTCCGACGCCGTCTAAAAAGACGTGACCGATGAAGGCGACGGCACTCAACGTGCCGACGACGTGACGGTGGTCGTGGTCGCTGCCGTAGTCCGACTCGTGCGGCTCATGGGTGGCGAAGGACTTCTCGACGAGATGCAAGAGAAAGAAGCCCAGAACTATGGCAATCGACACCGTCGGAACACCGAGCGTCATGGAGGTGTTAGTGGTAAATACCTCAGGGAGGAGGTCGAAGCCGACCAGACCGAGTAGGAGGCCGGCTGAGAGCCCTAGAACGAGGTGGAGCCGGTCCTTAGTGCGCAAGGCAACGAATCCACCCAAGGTGGTCGCTAGGCCGGTTAGGAGCGCGAGGAGCACGGCAATGATCATGACCCCACCATACTCATAATGAGAACGATTATCAAAACGGAGTTCTTGATCGAGGGCGTATCGTGACCACGTGATGACGGGCGACCTTCTCGAGCGGTGCGTATTCCCCGCGACTGACCGCGTGGTCGCGCTGGCCGTTTCTGGTGGCGCCGACTCCGTAGGGATGGCCCTACTAGCCCGCGCCGCTGGTCTCTCGATCCACATCCATCACGTCGATCACCACCTGCGTGCCGAGAGTGCACGAGATGCCGAACTAGTTACGGTCCTCGCCACCGATCTCGGAGTTCCCGTGACGGTGCACGACGTTCATCTCAAAGTCGGTGGCAACGTCGAATCGCGGGCGCGGGCCGCTCGCCGTTCCGTTCTCCCTCCGGGCGTCTTAACGGGACACACAATGGATGATCTCGCCGAGACGATGTTGCTCAATCTCTTGTGGGGGGCCGGCCTTGACGGCCTCTCGCCCATGACGCGTGGCGCGACGAAGCCACTCATTCACCTACGACGCTCGGAGATTCGCGCCCTCGTGCTGGCCTCGGGCCGGCCATTTATCGACGACCCCACGAACGAGGATCAGACACTGCGCCGCAACGCGATGCGTCATCGAATCCTGCCGGCGTTAGCCGACGTGGGCGAGCGCGACATTGTGCCGATCTTGGCTCGACAGGCCTGGTTGGTCGCCGACGAACGGGCCTGGCTCGATGAGATTGTCTCCCTCGACACGGTGATCGATCTCGATCAGATTGACTGTCGTGAGCTGCAGCAGTGGCCGAACGCTCGAGTGCGCCGTTGGGTGCGCCACCACCTAACAACTAAAGATCCGGATGGCACTCACGCGCCGTCACTAGATGAAGTCGAGCGCGTCCTGCGCGTCATTCGTGGTGAAGTGGTGGCAACTGAAGTGAGCGGTGGCCGACGGGTCGCCCGTAAAGACCAGTTTCTCTATCTGGCGTGAAGAACTACCACTACCCTGTGATGCCGTGAGCGCCTCCGAGCAAATTCCAAGTCATCTTGCCTGGACGGGAGAGGACCTCGCCGGTGTCGTGTTGTCTTCTCGCCAAATCCAGCACCGTACGGCCGAACTGGGCCAACAAATTGCCCGGGACTACGCCGACAATCCTCCACTACTCGTCTGCGTCCTAAAGGGTGCTGTGACGTTCATGAGTGATTTGATGCGCGCCATACCGCTCGCAGTGGACATCGATTTCATGGCCGTCTCTTCCTACGGAGCCGCCACCAAGTCTTCGGGTGTGGTGCGTATTGTCAAGGACCTTGAAGCGGACATTGCTGGACGCGATGTACTCATCGTCGAAGACATTGTGGACTCCGGTCTCACCTTGAACTACTTGCGTAAGTATCTCGGCTCTCGTAAGCCCGCCAGTCTCGAAGTGTGCGCACTCTTGCTGAAGGAAGGCGAGCAGCGGGTTGAGCAGTCGCTGCGCTACGTCGGCTTCACCATTCCTTCGACGTTCGTGGTTGGCTACGGCCTCGACGTGGCCGAGCGGTATCGCAATCTCGATGGCATCTACACCTACAAGGGGGAAGGTTCATGATTGATCGTGACCGCATCCAAGCGGCCGTCCGCGAGCTGCTGATCTCAATTGGCGAAGACGTCAATCGCGACGGACTCCTGGAAACTCCTCGCCGGGTGGCCGACATGTACGTTGAACTCTTCGAAGGTATCGAGGCCGACCCCGGTGCGCATCTGCGCACCACCTTTGAGGCCGGTCACGACGAAATGGTGATGGTCCGCGACATCCCCTTCACGTCTCTATGCGAACACCACCTCGTGCCCTTTATGGGCCACGCCCACGTGGCGTACATTCCCGGCAAGGAAGGTCGGATCACGGGTCTCTCTAAGCTCGCTCGCCTCGTCGAGGGGTACGCCCGACGCCTGCAAGTTCAAGAACGCATGACCACCCAGATCGTTGATGCCCTCGAGCGCGAACTCAGCCCCCGTGGGTCAATCGTGGTCATCGAAGCCGAACACTTCTGCATGTCGATGCGCGGCGTTAAGAAGCCGGGTGCCACGACGGTGACCTCCGCCGTGCGAGGCATCTTCCAAAGCGACCCTGCTTCGCGATCTGAAGCACTCAACTTCATTCACCAGCGGCGCTAACTATGACGCGCAGTCCCGCCGTGATGGGCATCATCAACATCACCCCCGACTCGTTCTTCCCCGGTGGTCGCAGTGACTCGACGGCCGACGCCATTGCCACCGGCCGCGACTTTTTTGACGCCGGCGTTGACATCGTGGATGTCGGCGGTGAGTCGACCCGACCCGGTGCCGACCCGGTCAGTGAGGCCGACGAGCTGGCACGCGTCATCCCCATCGTGAGCGCTCTGGCCCAGTTGGGTCCCGTGAGTATCGATACACAAAAAGAGGCCGTGGCCCGTGCGGCCGTGGCGGCGGGGGCCACTGTTATTAATGACGTCTCGGCCACTCTGGTGGAGCTGGCCGGCGAACTCGGGGTCGGGTACGTCGGCATGCATCGACAGGGTGATAGCCGCACGATGCAGGACAATCCCCACTACGACGACGTCGTGAGCGAAGTGGCTGATGCGCTTCGGGCGCTTGCGCTACGCGCTCGAGCCGTGAACGTACCGCAACTTTGGCTGGACCCGGGAATCGGTTTTGGTAAAACGGCTGAACACAATCTTGAACTTTTATCCCACCTTGATGTTTTTCGCGCTCTGTGTGATGAATTGCAGTGCGGACTCTTCATCGGAACGAGTCGAAAGCGCTTTTTAGGCACGCTGGCGCCCGATTTTCTCGAGGTCGATGACCGTCTGGAAGGATCCATTGCAACGGAGGCGTGGTCAATCCTTTATGGTGCTGATGTGATTCGCGTACATGATGTTGCCGTGGCAGTTCAACTGCGAGAGCTGTTGACCATGCCAACCGACGAGGTAGTGGCGTGAGGGGCAAGTGGGCCGCGGGCATCGAACCCCGTAATTTCACTTGGGTTTTCAAGGACAAGCTCGCCGTAGCCGAGCGCCCGGGTGGCTCCACCCTGGTGCACCGTCGCGTTCGTCGGGACGAAGAACTGCGCTGGTTGAAGAACCACAAGTTCACGCGGATGGTCTCCATCTTGTCGCTGCCTCTTAATCAAGAGGCCTACGAAGAGCACCACTTTGCTTCGGCGACGTACCCCATCATGAATGACAACGACGAGCGCGATGTCGTCCGGGCCTGCTTTGTTGATCTCCGTGAGTCGATGAACCGTGGGGACGTGATCTTGTTGCACGGCGACGAAGTTTCTGACCGTCTCTTGGGTCTCGTGGCCGGCTATCTGCTGTGGACCGGACGAGTCGCCAGCGACGCCATCGCGATTGCCTCGGTGGAGCGTCTGTTCCGCCGTTCTATTGCCATTGAGGGTCGCGAGATCCTCAAGAGCCTCCCGCTCAAAGAGGCGTAATCTTGGCGGCACGACCACGGTCGTGCGAAAGTCGAGGTACTCATGACGGACACTATTGAAATTCGCGGGCTGCGCTGCTCGGTCATTGTGGGCGTCCTGCCGGAAGAACGACTCCGGGAACAGCCTCTGACGTTCGACATCGACATCATGCGCTCCTTCGCGACGGCCGCCCTGAACGATGACATCCATGGCACGAGCAACTACGCCGCCGTTATTGATTTAGTGCAGCGCCTCGCGAGCGAGGGCAAGTTTCAGCTTCTCGAGACATTGGTCTATCGAGCCGCACAAGAGATCATGAACTTCGACAGTGAAATCGCTGGCGTGACGGTGACGGTGCGCAAGTTGCGTCCGCCGGTCCCGCAGGATGTCGACACCGTTGGTGTGCGCTGCACCCTCGATCGGTAATGGCTCGGGCCTTTCTCTCTCTCGGTAGCAATATTGGCGATCGCGGTCGCCACCTCTACGACGCACTAGCCACCATTCGCGGTAGCGACACCATGAGGATTTCGAACGTCTACGCCACCGAGCCCGTGGGCGGCGTGGCGCAAGATGATTTTTGGAACATCGTGGTGGAGTTAGAGACCACGGTGACCCCTCGGGAATTATTGGAACGCGCCCGCCAGGCTGAGACGATTGCGGAGCGGGTTCGTGATGTTCGCTGGGGACCCCGGACGCTCGACGTCGACGTTCTCCTCGTTGGCGAGCTCACTAGCGACGACCCCGAGATCCTTGTGCCGCATCCTCGAATGTGGGAGCGCCGGTTTGTCCTCGCCCCGCTACGTGAGCTGGCCCCGGAATTGGTCCCAGAGGACGTCTACCAAGCCGCTAGTGGTGGAGTGGAGTCACTCGGTACACTTGACGCGTTGCGCTAACGACGAACGGCACCCACACGGGGCTGGAACGAAACGGGGCTCGTATGAGAATTGTGATTATTGGTGCCGGGCGAGCAGGAACGTCGCTGGCTGGGGCCTTCCACCGGGCCGGGTACGACGTCACCGTCTGCCATCACGACGAACTCCACACCGTGCCTTCGGCCGACGCCATTCTTCTCTGTGTTCCCGATGACGCCATCGCGACCATCGCATCACTCCTCCCGCCCACCGACGCCGTCGTTATGCACGTGGCCGGTTCTCGCACGCTGGACGTCTTGAACGGTCACGAGCGCGTCGCGTCGATGCACCCCCTCGTAGCCCTGCCCAATGGTGATGTTGGTCAACGTCGCCTCAAGGGTTCGGTCTTTGCGGTGGCCGGTGATCCCCTCGCCACCGAGCTCGTCCTGGCCATTGGCGGTCGACCCATCACGTTGCGTGATGAAGATCGCGTCGCGTACCACGCAGCGGCCTGTATCGCGGCGAATCATCTCGTAACCCTGCTCCACTCAGTCGGTACGCTGGCTGAAGGGATTGGGATGTCTCTTGAAGACTTCCTGCCCCTCGCGCAGAGTGCCATTGATGATGCCGCGAGCATGGGAACACTCGCAGCACTCACCGGTCCCGCTTCACGCGGAGACTTGGCCACGATTGATGCCCACTTGGCCGCTCTACCTGATGAGGCCCGTCCGCTCTATGTCGCACTGGCGAATGAAGCACTGGCGTTGGGTGAGAGCCAGCGCGCCCGTACACGGTCCTAGCAGTGATTCAAATCCACACCATTGAGGAGTGGCGTGACTACGCCGCGCAGCTCCGCAGCGCCGGCCAGACGGTGGGGCTCGTGCCGACAATGGGCGCCCTCCACGAGGGTCACGGCTCACTGGTCCGTCGAGCGGTGGCCGATGGCGCGGTTCCCATCGTCACTATTTTTGTCAATCCCCGTCAGTTCAACGACGCGCAGGATCTCGCGGCCTATCCCCGCGACGAAGCGGCCGATCTTGCGAACTGCGAAGCCTGGGGTGCGGCGGCCGTCGTGACCCCCAGCGTGCACGAGATGTGGCCGACTTCTCCCGCCACCACGGCGACGACTGTGTCGGTGACTGGGGTGACCGAACTCTTTGAGGGTGAGGGTCGACCCGGACACTTCGACGGCGTGGCCAGTGTCGTGACCAAACTCTTTGCCATCACCGGCCCCGCTCGTGCCTACTTCGGAGAGAAGGACTTTCAGCAACTGGCCATGGTGCGTCGCCTCAATGAAGACCTCTCGCTCGGCATGACGATTGTGAGCTGTCCCATTGTGCGCGACGAAGACGGCCTGGCCCTCTCGAGTCGTAACGTGCAACTCGACGGTGAAGGACGACGAGTCGCGCTGGGGTTTTCACGTGCACTGCGAGCAGTGGCCGATAGGCCACGAACTGCTCGTGACGTTCGGGCCGTTGTTCGAACTGCACTCGAGTCATCCGGTATTGCGGTGGCCTACGCCGAAGTGGTCGAACCACTGCTTCTCGATCCGATTGGCAACCAGCACGAAGGAACGGCCCGCGTACTGTTGGCCGGCGTGGTGCAAGGTGTTCGACTAATCGACAATGGTGACGTCACAATTGTTTCTTCAGAGGGGGAGTAATGCTCTTAGCAATTGACACTGGAAATACCGAGACCGTTATTGGCCTCTTCGGTGACGAGCCGGAGAACGTGGGTGCGCCGGGACTCGGCATCGCTCGAGCCACCGGCGAGCACGGCCTGAAGTTTCACTGGCGCCTCTCCACCGTGCCAGAGCGCACCCCTGATGAGTTGGCGATGGTCCTGACTCAATTACTAAATCTCGAGGGTCTCGATCTGCGTACGACGGTGACCGCGATCGCTCTGTCCTCTTCAGTCCCGGCCGTCATCACGCAGATTCGCCGTATGGCTAATCGATGGTTCGCCGATCTTCCCCTCACCGTGTTGGGGCCCGGTGTGAAGTCGGGGATGCCGATCTTGTACGACAACCCCCGCGAGGTCGGTCCGGACCGCATCGCCAACTCGGTCGGCGCCTACGACCTCTATCAGGGGGCCAGCATTGTGGTCGACCTCGGCACGGCCACCACGTTTGATGCCATCAGCGCCAAGGGTGAGTATTTGGGAGGGGCCATCACCCCCGGTGTCTCCATTTCTCTCGATGCCCTCTACTCCCAGGCGGCCGCGCTGCGCAGCGTTGAACTCGTTGAACCCCGCTCCGTTATTGGCCGCTCCACGGTCGAATCGATCCAGTCGGGTGTCCTCTACGGCTTCGCCGCCCAGGTTGACGGCATGGTGGAGCGCATCCGCGAGGAGCTCGGCGAGTGCACCGTTATTGCCACCGGGGGCCTCGCGGGGCTCGTCGCCCCCCGGACCAAACACGTGCAACACGTAGAACCATGGCTAACCCTCCACGGATTGCGTATCGTTCATGAGAGAAATCATTCGGGAGAATTCGCTTGAACACGCCATACTCATTCGATCACGACGCGTACGCCGCGGCTCTACAGGAACGCTTTGGTCACTTGACCGACGGCGAAGAGTCGGGTGTCACCGTCAAGGTGGCCGGGCGAGTGATGCTGCTACGGGCCCAGGGCAAGCTGGCCTTTGGCACTCTGCGTGACTCCAGCGGTGAGATTCAACTCTTCGCCCTTTCGGCCGTGGCTCACGAGTTTGAGGCCTTCACCAAGTTGCACCTCGGTGACTGGGTCGGCGTCGAAGGTGAAGTCGTACGAACCAAGCGCGGTGAGTTGAGTGTCAAGGTTGGTTTCTGGCAAGTTCTCGCTGAGGCTCGCCAAAACTTCGGAGACAAGTGGGCCGGTATTGCCGACTTTGATCTGCGCTACCGCCACCGCGAAGCTGACCTGTGGGCGAACCCCGAGACCCGGGTCTCCCTCACTCGCCGCAGTCAAGTGCTGCAGTCGATTCGACGCAACCTGTGGGACCAAGAGTTCATGGAAGTTGAAACCCCGATGCTTAATGGCATCCCCACTGGTGCGGCCGCTCGACCGTTCGTTACGCACCATAACGCCCTGGGCGCCGATTTCTTCTTGCGGATTGCCCCCGAGTTGTGGCTGAAGCGCCTCGTGGTCGGTGGTTACGAGCGCGTCTTCGAAATGGGTCGCGTCTTTCGTAATGAGGGCATCAGTCCTCGACACAATCCCGAGTTCACCATGCTCGAGCTCTACGTGGCGTACTGGGACTACGAGAACATGATGACGTTGACCGAAGAGCTCTGCGCCCAGGTCGCCTTGGACGTGCTCGGCACGACGGAGATCACCTATCAGGGTCGGGACTTCTCCTTTAAGACGGGCTGGCCTCGTCGCTCGATGGCTGAACTGGCCAGTGAGGCCGTGGGCGAGGACGTCTCGGTTCACACCCCCATGGATCGCTTGACGAAGTTGCTCAACGACCGTGACGTCAAGGTGCACGTCTCGTGGGGTGCGGGGCGATGCCTCTCGGAACTCTTTGAAGCCACGGCCGAAGCCGATATCTGGAACCCCATGTTCGTCACGGAGCACCCGCTCGAAATTTCGCCATTGGCTCGTGGTCACCGCCGTGATCCCCTGCTGACGGAGCGATTCGAAGCCTTCGCGACTGGTCGAGAACTGGCCAACGGATTCTCCGAGCTCAACGACCCTGATGTTCAGCGGGCCCGCTTTGAAGATCAGGCCCGGTTGGCCGCGGCCGGTGACGACGAAGCGATGCAGATTGATCACGACTACATCAAGGCGTTGGAGTGGGGTCTACCCCCGACGGCCGGCCTGGGTATTGGTATTGACCGCCTGGCAATGTTGATTGCCGACGCGTCCAATATTCGAGAAGTCATTGCCTTCCCGACGTTGAAGCCAATTCGCGAGTCTTAGGCCTCGGGGAGTCCTTCGAGAAGGGCTTCGATCAGTCGGCTGAAACCCACGCGCAGTGGTTCGTCGGCGACAATCGCCATGGCCTCGTGACCCTGGGCCACGAAGGTGCGGGCCGCCGCATAGGTGGCGGCGATGCCGTCGGTGGAGACCACCAGCTGGCGAGCCTGCTCGCGCTCCTCGTCATTCAATGGTTTGCCGAGCATCTCGCGAAGCTGGGGACCGACGACGGAATCGTTCATGGCGTGGATGGCCGGCAAGGTGTAGACACCTTCGGCGAGGTCTTGCCCGGCGGGCTTACCGAGCTGCCCGTCGGTGGCGACCATATCCAAGATGTCGTCACGAAGTTGGTAGACCATGCCAAAGCACCGACCAAACTCGTCGAGTGCTTCGACTTCCGTGGCGGGCCGCTGGGCCGTGATGGCACCCACTCGGCAACTGGCCGCCATGAGCGACGCGGTCTTGCCTTCGATGGCTAGGTAGTAATCATCAATCTGGCGGTCACGGTCGAAGGAGGTACGCACTTCGGCGACTTGTCCTCGGGTCAACCAAGCGAGCGTGCGCGCGAGGAGTCCGGCAATTTCAGTGCCGAGGTCGGCGGCGATGGCCGCGCTGCGCGCCATGAGATAGTCACCGGCCACGATGGCAATCAAGTTGCCGTAACGGGCGTTCACGCTATCCACATTGCGACGCACTTCGGCTTCGTCCATGACGTCATCGTGATAGAGCGAGGCCAGGTGCATCAGCTCAAGTGCCACTCCACCAAGCAGATCGTCGCGCGTGGCCGCCCGGGCACCGCCAGTGGCCGAGGCGACGGCGAGTAGGGGGCGAAGGCGCTTGCCACCGGCATTTATGAGGTGGGTGGTGACATTATCGAGATAGGGGTCACCAAAGACCACCGACTCGGTCAGGAGTGTCTCGAGTTGGCGAAGGTCAGTTTCGACTTGCGGCAAGCCGAGACGTTCATGAATGTTCACGTATTCAACATTAGGGCGTTCGCACCAACGACTATTCGGGCAACGCACAGTACTTTTCGCGTTGCACGCGAAGTTTGCCGACTCCGACTTCTGGTGATGCCGAGATTGTGAGAATGCTCGCAAACGTAGGCCACGTTGGAATCGACCACAATCGTCAGTGAAAAGGTCGGGGGAGTACTACATCAATGAGATTTGTCCCGAGAGGCGCGAGATAGCGATGTCACGCTCACCGGTACACTGCCATACAAGTACAGGAGGTACCCCTTGTTCGAGCGATTTACAGACCGAGCCCGCCGGGTTCTCGTACTGGCCCAAGAAGAGGCCAGAGAACTCAACCACGCCTTCATTGGTACTGAGCACATTCTGCTCGGACTTATTCGCGAAGGCGAAGGCGTGGCCTTCAAGGCCCTTGACGCCCTGGGCGTGTCCTTTGACGCCGTGCGCGAAAAGGTAGAAGAGGCCATCGGCACCCCTGGTACCGCTACGGCCGGGTCACCACCCTTCACGCCCCGCGCCAAGAAGGTCCTCGAACTCTCACTCCGCGAGGCCCTAAGCCTCGGCCACTCCTACATCGGAACCGAGCACATGCTCTTGGGTTTGGTTCGCGAGTCGGACGGCGTTGCCGCCCAGGTCCTCGAAGGTCTCGGTGCCGATCCGGCCCGTGTCCGTAATCAGGTCATGCAGATGATGTCGGGACAGGGTCAGCGCGAAACACCATCGAACGCCTCACCCACCTCCAAGAACGAACCCGGCGAATCGGCCGGTTCGGCCGTCCTCGACCAGTTCGGTCGCAACCTGACGCAGCTCGCTCGTGAGGGCAAGCTCGATCCATTGGTTGGGCGTGACAAGGAAGTCGAGCGAGTGATGCAAATTCTCTCGCGCCGTACCAAGAACAACCCCGTCCTCATTGGTGAGCCCGGTGTTGGTAAGACGGCCATTGTCGAAGGTTTGGCTCAGAAGATTGTGGCCAATCAGGTTCCCGCGACCTTGGCTGACAAGCAGCTCTACACCTTGGACCTTGGAGCTCTCGTGGCCGGTTCTCGGTACCGCGGTGACTTCGAAGAGCGCCTAAAGAAGGTTCTCAAGGAAATCCGGACCCGTGGTGACATCATTTTGTTCATCGACGAGATCCACACGCTGGTCGGCGCCGGTGCTGCCGAAGGCGCCATCGACGCCGCTTCAATCTTGAAGCCCATGTTGGCCCGAGGGGAACTCCAGACCGTTGGTGCCACGACCACCGAGGAGTACCGCAAGCACATCGAAAAGGACGCCGCTCTCGAGCGCCGCTTCCAGCCCGTGAAGGTCGACCAGCCTTCCGTGGCACTGACTATTGAGATCTTGAAGGGTCTGCGCAACGTCTACGAAGAGTTCCACGCGGTGACCATCACCGACCAAGCTCTCGTGGCCGCCGCGAACCTTGCGGACCGCTACATCGCAGACCGCTTCTTGCCGGACAAGGCCATCGACCTCATCGACGAAGCCGGTTCACGCCTGCGCATTCGTCGCATGGAGGCCACACCGGCCCAGAAGAAGGTGGACGAAGAGCTCACCCGCATTCGCGCCGATCGTGCCGAGGCCCTCGAAAAGGGTGCCAACGAGCAGGCCAAATTATTGGAGTCCCAGGAGCAGGAGCTCGTAGCCAAGAAGGACGAACTGGACGCCGAAGTTACGGCGGCCGGTGGCAAGACCTTCGACGTCGTGGACGAAGAGATGATTGCCGAAGTGTTGGCCGTGTGGACCGGTATTCCGGTCTACCGCCTCACCGAAGAAGAGACCACCAAGTTGCTGCGCATGGAAGACGAACTCCACAAGCGCATCGTGGGTCAGAACGAAGCGGTGAAGGCTCTGAGCCGTGCGATTCGTCGCACCCGTTCCGGACTGAAGGACCCCAAGCGTCCCGCCGGTTCCTTCATCTTCCTCGGCCCCACCGGTGTCGGTAAGACGGAGCTCGCCAAGACCTTGGCCGAGTTCTTGTTCGATGACGAAGACGCGTTGATCCAGCTCGATATGAGTGAGTACATGGAGAAGCACACCGTGAGTCGTTTGGTCGGTGCCCCTCCGGGCTACGTGGGTTACGACGAAGGTGGTCAGTTGACCGAAGCCGTTCGCCGCAAGCCCTTCTCGGTGGTGCTCTTCGACGAAGTCGAAAAGGCTCACCCCGACGTGTTCAACACCTTGCTGCAGATTCTCGAAGATGGTCGCCTGACCGACTCGCAGGGTCGCACCGTGGACTTCAAGAACACCATCTTGATCATGACCTCCAACTTGGGAACGGCCGACTTGCGCCG
>WLNA01000021.1 GCA_009726065.1 Actinomycetota bacterium | reverse complement strand
TTCCTTGGCGCCAATCGTGGTGACGACTTCGGTTTCGGGGTCGAGGTCCACGTCAAAGAGCATCTTGTAGCGATTGGCCATCGCGAGGCGGAGATGAGGAATACCCTTGCTCGCGCTGTAGCGGTGATTCTTGGGGTTGTAGGCCGCTTCGGCCAGCTTGGCGACAGCAATATCAGGGCTCGGCAGGTCGGGGTTTCCGAAGCCGAAGTCCACCACGTCACGGCCCTCGGCCCGTGCAGCTGCCTTCAAGCCGTTGATGGCGGCAAAGACGTACGGGGGTAGACCATTGATGCGGCGAAATTCCATAAGGGAACGCTAGTCAAAAACTCACTAGGGAATGATCACTCTCGGTGGGTGCTTCGCCACCTACCGAGTCGTGACACATCGACCGTCGGAGCAAAGACGGCCCACGTACTTCCCGCCGCCGCTAGTTCATCGAGTTGCACTTCCAAATCCTCGCGAGGGTTGCCCGCCCAATTCCATGGCCCCGTGGGCGATACGGGCAACTTCTGCCAGTAATTCAAGGTGGCACCCACCCTTTGGGCGATGGCGTTCGTCGCCGGCGCACCGGCCCCGATCCACACGGGCATGGTCGCTGAGAGTGCTCCCGCGATGTTCTCGACCATGGTCTGACGTTCGACTACTGATTGCATGGCGATGCCGTAGGCCTCATTTTCAGCGGCTGACAACTTGTCGCCAGTACCTATGGCGGCAATCACGCGACCCGGGGCCACAAGTTCCAGCGAGCGAAAAGTTTCGATCAGCACAGCCTCACTAAGTAAGCCGACGCGAGCCACGAGGGTTCCCACGATGAGCGAAGGGCACCGAACGCTCACCGCCGCGAGGACGGGAAATGGAGCGAGCGCGGGTCGCTCCGGTGAGCCCATGGGCCAGAGGTGGTCGTAGGCAAAGACACCATCGACGCCCGATGCCGCGCCGAGATCCGCCGCCGCCAACGCATCGTCGGGCGTCCAACGAAAAACCGGGAGCAGGAAGCCGACCTTCATTATGGGTAGGTCTGCGCCGCTAAGAAACCGGCCCCAATGGCGCCAGCCTGCTCGCCGAAGTGAGCGGCCACGATTTCAATCGGTGGCCGGACTTCGCCACCCTCCACCATGCCGTCGAGATGCTTGCGCGCGGCGGGGATGAGCAGGGATGCGGCCTGCGTTAAACCTCCACCGATGACGACGCGGCCAATGTCCAAGATGGCGGCCATGTTGGCAACACCGAGCGCCAACCACCAACCGACTTCGTCGACTACCGCTAACGCTTCGGGAAGTCCCTCTTGGGCGGCCCGCGTCACATCTTCCCCTCGAATTAGTTCGGGGTCACCGACCTGCTCAACCAGATGGGGCAGCCTTCCGGCAATGGCCGCTTCACGAGCGAGTCGTGCGACGCCGGCACCCGAAGCAAAGCGCTCCCAGCAACCTCGATTGCCACAGGGGCACCGTGGTCCCCGGGGATCAACGACGACGTGCCCAATCTCACCGGCGAAGCCGTTGCTGCCTCGAACGAGCTTGCCCCCAGAGAAGAGGCCACCGCCGATGCCGGTTCCGAGGGTCACCATCAGAAAGTCGTTAAAGCCGCGTGCACTGCCCGCCGCGTGTTCGGCCACGGCCGCGCAGTCGGCATCATTGGCGCAGACGAAGCGTTGGCCCGGTCGATGCGTTTCCATTAAGTGGACAAAGTCGGCCCCGTTACCGCTGGGCAAGTTTGGGGCGTAGGCCAAGACTCCGGCGTGCGTCATCATGCCGGGTAGCCCGAGACCAACGGGTAGCGAACTGTCGTCACCGAGGAGCTCAAAGAGGGCTTCGGCAATCACCGAGGCCGTAGCCGCTCCGGCCGGCTCAGTAATCAGGTGGGGGGTGGCCCGGCGAGTTCGCGCCACGATGGTGCCGGTCGCATCAATGAGCACGACTTCGATCTTCGTACCACCGACGTCAACGCCGGCGGCCATCGCGGCCATTAGGCGCCGCGCTCGGCCCGAGTCTTAAGTTCGCGAAGGGCCTGCGTCATAATGCGAGAAGCGGCCCGATTCTTAACGAAACCTGGGAGTGGGACCATGAGGTCGACGTCGAGTTCGTAGGTAACTTTGGTGCCTGTGTCATCGGCCTCGAAGCGGTAACGGCCGTCAAGTTTGGTAGTGAGATCGCCAGTGACCTGGCTCCAACTAATGGCGTTCGGGGCGTCGCTGTAGTCGTAGCGCAGTGTGTACGTTGACGAACGACCAAAGGCCGCGGCACGAAACTCCACATCCTGAGCCGCACCATTCTCATCGTGCGCCAGGACGCTCACTTGCTTGAGGTCGGCCACCCACGTGGGGTAGGCCGCAAAGTCGACCACAACAGCGAAGAGGGCTTCGGGCGTGGCGTTGACATTGATTGATTCAGAGGCACGTTGTCCCACAAGAACTCCTTGACCCACTCAGGATAGAACAGGAACGACCGTTCCGCCCTTATCCCCCGTGTCGGGCCAGCCCTTCGTCTAAATCGTTCGCCAGCACGCGCCAATCAAAGACCTCTACAGCGTGCCGGCGTCCCGCCCGACCCATACGACGACGTAGTTCGGGATCGCGATGCAGCGCCAGGATGGCATCCGCCACCGCCTGGGCGTCATTGGGATTGTCGATGATTACTCCCGTTTCACCTTCAACGACCGCATCGTGACTTCCTCCGGAACGGCCCGCCACAACGGGAATGCCACAGGCCGCAGCCTCGACAAAGACGATACCGAAGCCTTCCTGCTCGAGACCAAACCAACGACTACGACAGGCCATCACCATGAGATCACTTGCGGCGAGCCAACCGGGCAAAGCCTCGTCACTAACTCGGCCGAGAAAGACAACTGGGGCGTCAAGAGTTTCCGCCAGACGCTCCAAGCGTTCACGGTCTCGCCCCGAACCACCGATTGCGATCTCCAGGTTGGGAATCTCATCCTTTATTAGTGCGGCCGCACGAATGAGAACATCCATTCCCTTGCGGGGAACGAGCCGGGAGTACGAGGCAACGAGAAAACTCTCTTCGTCGAGTCCGAGCTCCCGGCGAATTGCGGCATGAGTCTCTGGTGGCTGTGGCACAAAGCGTTCGGTATCAACGCCCGGTGGTACTTGCACGATGGGCGCTAATCGCTCCTTGGCATTACGTAATGCCTCGGCCTCGGGGTAACTGCCGGCGCTCACAGCCACGGCCGCGCGGCACAGTACGAATCGCAGGGTGCTTGCCAGAATGGGCAGGCGCCCAGGGATTGTTACTTCGGCCCCGTGCAAGATGACACCGAAGGGGCGGCCGAGGAAGGGACCAAGTAGTCCGAGAGGCCAGGCGGGGTCGAGGATGACCATGTCGGGGTCGTGCCGTTTAACGGCTTCGCGAATCTGCCAGAAGACTCTGGGCGTGGGAAAAAAGAGGAGTGATTGACGAACTCGTTCGACTACGACCTCACTCGTCGCATCGAACTCTTTGGCCCGGGGGTCAGATGTCGCCGTGAGCACAATGGCGCGATCTGCGGGCAGGCGGCGCCACAGTTCGTGGAGGTAGACCTGAATACCGCCAGTCTTTGGTAAGTAGTCGTTCGTGACGAGGAGGTGCGTGGGCACATCGTTACGCTACTGACCTTTTCTAACGACCAAGTACTACTCAGCCACCAAAGAGAATGAGCAGGCTTACGAACGGCCACATGACAATATTGGCGATTACGAGCTGAACGGCGAGACGGTTGCGCCTCGGGGCCGCGCGGTACGTTGCACCCATTTGACGAAAGATTTCGCGAATTTGACGCTTGGCCTCTTCGGGAGTTTGGGGCGTTTCAGTCACGTCGGACGTCTTTCGTTGAGCGAAGCTCCACAAACTTTAACGAGGGAACGAGTCCTTCGCTGGAGAGCAACTCGGCCACGGCCAATTCGGAACCCGTCATGGTGAGTTGGTCGGGTGTTTCACCAATCACGTAACTCACCAGACAGTCGTCGCAGTCCGGGGTGGACTGGCGAATGCAGTCTGAGCAGCTAATCGAAAGCTCAATAGATCGCTTCATGTCATCTCCTAATCGGTGGTCCGCCCATAATGGTCGCGACCTATGACATCAAAACTCTGAGATCTCCCTGGCGACTTGTTCCGGGGCAAAAACAACGCCTTCGGTCACTACGTTCAGTGGAGAACCATCGAGAGCCACGAAGAACGGGGCGGAGACAACTTCAAGATCATCCATCAGCTCTGGTGCGAACCAGACGGTGCGGTGACCAGCTTCAGGCGGCTTGGGGTCACGCGTCACGACAATGAGACGCCAGTCAGAAAATTCAATCGAAAGGTCTTCGACGAAGGGCCGGCAACCATCGCAGTTCGACTTCACCGCCACAATCAATGTGCGAGGTTCGAGGGTGAGGACGTGCGTGACTCCGGCCGAATCAGTCAAATGAGCCGTAGTGGGCGCCGGACGGCGGCGCGGAGAATCAATCGAGCGAAGGCCCACGCTTAGGCCGTGGCCTCATCGATGGCTTCGACGGAGCGTCCGTGACCACACCAACGACAGTCGACTGACTCCACGGTGTGCCGCACGACTTCGGGGCTTTCAATTGCGAGTTCGCCACCCACGGTGAAGTGATGAAAGGCGCGAACCGTTGTCGTCTCGACAACGTCGAAGCGGGTCAAGTTGCCACAGGCGTTGCAGCGGTAGCGAATAGTCACCCACGTACGGTATCGGGAAGCGACAAAAATCAGGCCGCAAAGTCTTCGAGGGCCGTAATCAAGGCGTAACATCGCACGATGCGCCGGTGGATACTTGCGACATTCGTAATCGCCGCGTCGTGGATCAGCACCACTCCGGCCAGTGGAGCCATCCGGGCCCACGTCGATGGGCTGGGCACCTGCACCTCAGCCGATCCGCCCTATCCATTTCACGGGGCGTGTGGCACCTTCAATAATCAAAACACCTTCTACGGCTCCTACGGTCTGGGATTTCCGAGCCCGATGGGGTGGGGCTTGTGCGCCCATGAAGCGGCCCGCGGCGGCTGGTATCCCGCACCGGGTTATAACTACGCACTCGGTAGTGCGCCCAACGGCATTACCAATACCAATCTCAGTGCGCTGGGGTGGGCGATATCGGAAGCCCAGCGACTCGGCTGGTGGGCGAATGGCAACGGGACCACCTTTGGCGCCGATGAAGTCGCCGTAGCCGGCAAGCTCCTCTACGACAACGTGGCCTGGGGCACCTCGCTCCCCTCACTCTCGGGTCAGCTCGGCCGAGCGCTCACGGCCCTGCGTCTGCTCTTTACGACGGGACAGAGCATTACGGCCACTCCGAACCTCAAGGTCACGCTGGACGGGGGTGGTTCCACGATTTATACCAGTGGCACTCTCACGGTGCGGGTCGCCGTGCCGGGCAATAGCAACCCCGTGGCCAATCAAGTTGTCAAAGTGACCTTGACGGGAGCCGTCTCCGACACGTCCGGCACGGCTATCCAGTGGGTGGCGACCGACGCCAATGGCAACGCAAGCGTTAACTTTTCAGTGCCGTCCCAGCTGCCGGGTCCGGTCGAAGTCAGCGTGTCGACATCCCTAGCCGTCCCCGGCATGCTCTTCTACAACCCCACCTTGTTTTCCAGCAGTGCTCAGACTCTGGCGTCGGCCAGGAATCCCGTGGCGGCCAACGACGCCCTCTCACTTACCGCACTCGGCCCGCCCACGGGAACGCTGCAAGTGCAAAAGACCGTTGATGACGGTGTGTACTATCCCGCCACGGGGGCCGTCTTCCAAGTCATCGATGCAGCCAATTCGGTCGTCGATACGTTGACGGTCGACGCAACGGGCTACTCCAACAAATCGATTGACCTCCAATTCGGTGAGTACACGCTGCGTGAGCTGACTCCACCAACGCACTACGGCACGATGAGTGATAAGACCGTAACCGTGGTGGCCGGAGTCGACTCGGTCATTTCTGTCGGTCCGAGTGACGGCGATGTCATTGATCGTTCAATCGTGACAATCCAAAAAACGGATAGCACGACAGGCCTCGCCCTCGAGGGTGCCACGTTCACGCTGGTCTACGACACATTGAATAGCGGTGCCGCCGATGGAACTCCGCTCAGCTGCGTGACCGATTCACTCGGTCAGTGCACCCTTAGCGGTCTGCTGCCCGGGAACTACTTCGTCACCGAGACGGCCGCCCCCGTTAACTACCTCACCCCCACTAGCGGCACGTGGGTCACGCTCACGCCCGGCGACACTGCCGCCTTGAATTACGAGAACGACCCCGTCATGGTCACGTTGACGCTGCGGAAGTTCAATGCGGCCCAGCTCGGTCAGGCCGTTCCAAACACGATTTACGACCTCTACGTCTACGGCCCGGTCGCCTTTCCCCTACCGACGTCGATTCCCGCGGATGCCCCGTCCTACCCGGGACTCTTCTTTTTTCAGCGTGGCGTTACCGACGCCACGGGCCGTCTGACTTTCACGGTGCGTGCGGGCTATCGCTGGTGTGTCCATGAGGTCTGGGTCCCCCAGGACTACATCATTGACCCGGCGCTGCACTGCACGTTGACCTCCCCGCTCCAGCTGGTGCCAAGGTTGGCACTCGCTGACCATCGTTCGAAGATTCGCCTCGAGCTCTACAAGTTTGCGAGTGGATCAACTGACCAGGGTGTCCCGAATGCCTATTACGCCCTCTACGTTCGTGGTCGCTTCCCCCAGGGATTTACACCCGCTCCGGTGCCGAGCAACCTAGTGGTACCGAGCGGCATGGCGCTGTGGGCCATCGCCAAGACAAATCGTCTCGGCCAGTTGGGTTTTTCAGTTCCGAGTGGTCATACCTGGTGCGTCCAGGAACTTTCAGCCCCGTCCGACTATCTACTCGACCCCGTCGTGCACTGCACGAGCGAGAATCTCACGCAGTCATCCCCGACCAGCGTGACGCACATCGCGGTAGCCGAAGTACTGGCGACTACGGGAGGCACGTGGCACCTTGGTCTACTGGGCGGCCTCGTAGTTCTCTTGGGCCTCGTGACCTGGGCGTGGAGTCGAAGAATCAACTAGACGTTGCGGAGTTGATGAGCGGCCATATCAAAGTAGGCCTCCATCTCCAAGAAGTCGGCTTCGCTCAATTCGTTGCGAACTTCGTCTAACGCACAGTTCATGGCGACCAACCAAGCGTCGCGGGCCCGTTTGGTGATTCGAAACGGCGTGTGTCGCATCCGCAGACGGGGGTGGCCGCGTTGCTCCATGTAGTCCGCCGGGCCGCCGTAGTACTGGGCAATAAAGAGGGCCAACCAGTGAATGGAATCGTCGAGTTCTTCGGGGTACATCGGCCGCAACAGCTCGTCTTGTTCGACGTAGCGATAAAAGGCCGAAACTAGGCGGTCAAAGAAGGGTTGTCCCCCGACGCGCTCGTACAGGGTCTCGCTCACCCCATCACGCTAGGGGTTGAGAGCGTTTGACGTAAACTAGGAACTCGCATCACTGCGGGTGTAGCTCAATGGTAGAGCTCCAGCCTTCCAAGTTGGCCATGCGGGTTCGATTCCCGTCACCCGCTCTCATTGAGCGTTACCGCGCCTCAGCTATGTGCTTCGAGGTGCTCTTTCATCAGCGTCAGGGTCTGATGTAGCGAGGTACGAGTAAATCCTTCGCGGTCTTTCACGACCAAACCCGAGAAGAACGACATGACGCTGCTGCGATTGTCTTCCCACGTCTCGGTGACCTTGGTGCCGGTGGTGGTCGCTTCCAGTAGGTACGTCCAGGTAGCCACTCCTAAGCCGTAGCCAGTGATGCGAAACTCGAATTTGGTATCGGGGGTGAAGGTCGTAACTTCGGCCAAGGTCGTCCAGCGCTTCTTGCCCTGCGCATTGGTCCCACGGAACTTGACACCTTGGGCCGCAGTGGTGGCGCCACCGAGCCACTTACCCCCGGTGTTCTCGGGAGAGTACTGACCCATGTTGGGCAGATCGGTAACGACGGCAAAGACGGCACTCGGCGCGGCGTTGATCTCAATGGACTCGGAGATTGTTTTCATGTCGTCACGTTAGGTCGCCGAGGTAGCCCTAGAGCGGCAACCGGGGTGCTTCGACGAAAGAGGGCTTAACCAACTTGCCGGATTTACGAGCGTCAGCGGGATAGATCTGGTCGAGAGTAAAGGAGCGAGTCTTGGCCTCACCCGGCTTGCCACCACGAACTTCAATCCAGTGATCACCGGTGGTCTTGTTCTCCACGTAGGCCACGAACGTGAACTTGCCACGCTTATCCCGATCGGAATCAACCACCACGGGGTCGCCCTCGTTCAGGCCTGACCAGGAGGAGAGGCGGATGAACTTGCTCTCCACCGCCGGTTGTTTCTTTCGAGCCATTCATACAGTCTGTCGTGAAATCTCCGTCTTGTGGTCATGTCATAGGCCCTACGTAAGTTTTGACCATGACATTTGAACGACCACTCCCTGCATCACTCTCGCCCTCCCGGTTGCAGGACTTTCAGTCGTGCCCCCGCAAATTTCAACACGCTTCCATCGATCGCATTCCGCAGCCGGCCACGAAAGCCACAGCCCTCGGTCGTTTCGTACACTACGTTCTCGAGCAGGTCTTCAAGCTCGATAACGCCCAACGTGGCGACCACCAAGTTGGCGCCTACCTCAATGACGCGGTGGCGAATATTTTGACGGACGATGTTCGCACCGACCTTGGTCTCACTGAGGTCACGACATCCTCCTTCGTCGCCGAAGGCGAGCGGATAGCCAAGAACTACTTCACTATGGAGGACGCCACGGCGCGCCAAGTCGAAGGAGTGGAGCAACGATTGAACGTGGAGATTGACGGGGTGCCTCTCGTTGGCATCCTGGACCGACTTGATCGTGAAGACGACGGTTCGCTCACGATTGTCGACTACAAAACCGGTCGTCTACCTAACGTGAACTACCTCAGCTCCACCTTCGCGAACACGGAGCTCTACGCGGCCATGTGTGAAGCCGCCCTCGGCGAAACGCCAAAGCAGATCCGACTCCTCTATGTCGGGGCCGGAGAAGCCATCGAGCGGCCCGTGACGGAGGTCGTTGTCGGCGCCCGTCGCAAGGCGGCCGTCAATGCTTGGTCCTCGATCAACAACTACTACGCCGAGGGAGGGTTCCCCGCGCGACCTTCCGCCAACTCGTGTCGCTTCTGCGCCTACAAGCCTCTCTGCAGGGCCAGCGGAGTAGCTGTTCCGGGCTAACCGTAGGCTGACGGCATGGCTCTTCCCGCATTCACGCTCTCCTACGACTACCGCTGTCCCTTCGCTAAAAACATGCACCTGCACGTCATTAGGGCCCTGCGGGCCGGTGCAGAATTTGATGTCACATTTGCACCGTGGACGATGAGTCAGGGCCACCGAGCAACTGGATCGCCCGACGTATGGGACGACCCCAGCAAGGACTCGGAACTCCTCTCGCTGGCCTACAGCACCTCGATTAGAGACCAGCAGGCCGACCACTTTCTTGACGCCCACGAGGCACTGTTTCGCGGACGACACGAACGGGGCATTCGCCTCATCTCCCACGAAGAGATTGCCGATGTGTTGAGTGGAACGGGAGTCGACATCGAACACACTCGAGCGGACGTTGAGAGTCGGCACCCCCACGAAGTCATTGGCGAAACGTTCCGTCAGTTCGAGCGCCTGCAAGCCTTTGGCGTGCCCACCTTCATTGTGAACGGAGACGCCACCTTTGTGCGCTACATGAAGCCGCCGACCGAGGACGCCACCAACTCCATCGAAATCATCTCGTCACTAGTGACCTTGATGGCCGACTCTCCAGACCTCAACGAGTTCAAGCACACCCAGGTGTCGAATTAGGCCAGGCCGAGGCGCTCCAGCTGTTCCGTTGGTGCCTCGAGCGTGCGTAACGCTTCACGCATGGCATCGAGCGGTTCGTCGGCACGGTCGACACGGTTCTCCAGTTCAATGGGGTCGTTGCGACGATCAAAAAGTTGATCACCGAGGTAGTTCGATTCCTGCGCCCAGAAGGGCACCGGGTCACCTACGGCGAAGGGCTGGCGAATGACTGGAACCTTCGAACCGGGCATCCGATCGAGAAAGGCCCGATCGTCAGGACGGGGCAGTCGAATGGCTGGAAAGGCGTGAACTGGCATGGTCGACCAGCGATTCGAAAACATTGAGAGTGGGCGGTTGCCCTCCACCGGAGTCCGCGTGAATCGCCAGTCATTATCGACGTAGGTCACTTCACGGCCCCAGATACCGGTTAAGACGTGGTCGCGACCACTCGGCAGGCCCGACTCCACGGTGCCCACCAAGCTGTGGCCGTGAACTCGATGCTGCGGCGTCACACCGAACACTTCGCAAAGAGTGGCGTGAACATCAGTGGTCGTGGTGAGATCGCTGCGCGTACCCGGCTCGACACCCGGCCACGACATCATGAGGGGAATATGGCCCATCTCTGAAAAAATTGGCACACCGGGCTTACCCCAGGTGCCGCCACGATCGCCCAGGTAGTGGCCGTGATCGGTCAACACAATGACGGCCGTGTCATCCCACGCGTTCGTAGCGTCAAGTTCGTCTAGGACACGACCAAAGTGATGATCAATCATGGAGAGTTTCGAGCCGTAGTTGGCGCGTATCTGCCGCGCCGTCTCGGCGTCGGGCACGTGCTTGGAACCGGGCACGGCGTAGGGCGGCCAGATGATGCGTGGCCCGTCACCTTGTCCGTACATTGAGGCCCACGGCTCGGGCGTATCGAACGGTTCGTGGGGATCGAACTCGTCGATTAAGAGAAAGTATCGATCGTGGTGACCATGATTCGTCCGTAACCACCGGGCCGCTTCGGCCATCGTTTGAGGTCCGGGGAAATCGTCTTCGCTCTTGAAGTGCGTCCGCGACGTGTCGTAACCACGACGAAACGGTGCCGCCTGGGCGGGCAGGGCGGGTGCTCCGACCCACGAAGGATCGAGTCGGGTCATCCAGGGGTCGTCCTCGTGGCCCCGCACGTAGGACCAGGCCGAGAAGTCCGTGTGGAAGTTCTCGCCGCCGCTCTCAAAGAGGTGGGGGTGATCCGTAATGAGTTGCGTGACTACGCCCTGGCGACGAAGGTCATACGTGATGGCGTCTTCCCAGATCTCAATCGAGCCCCACGGACGCCAGAGGAAGTCCAGGGCTCCGCAGAGCAAGTCGTGACGGGCCGGCATGCACGGGAGCGAGCCGGTTTGATGATTAGTGAAACGCACCGCTCGTTGGGCGAAGCGATCGAGATTGGGAGTGTGAAACTCGGTGGCTCCGTACGGACCAATGAGGTGACGGTTCAGCGAGTCAAAGAGAATGACGACGACGTTCTTCGGCGTCGACACGTTCTTAGCCGGCCTGGTACTCGAGCAGAGTTTCGATCGAAGCTTGACGCTCTTCGGCGGTACCGCTCGCGGCCCCGGAGAATTCAGTGACACCAGCATCGGCCAGTCCCTGCATCATCTCGAGTACCTGGGCCTTGCTGCCAATTAATGCGGCGTCGGCCACTTCAACGGCACCTTCGCGGTCGAGCATCGCCCGGTAGCTCGGCAAGTTGCCGTAGAGGGCGTAGGTCTCGTTCACGCGTGCACGAGCACCATCGACGTCGTTGGTGACCACCATGGGAAGCGAGCAAATAATGCGAGGAGCGGGTCGCCCAGCCGCCGCAGCCGCTTCACAGAGTCGAGGAGCGATGTGGGATTCAATCGTCTTGCGACCGGTCATCCAAAGAGCTGTGCCGTCAGCCTCACGACCGGCCAGGTCCAACATGACCGAACCGAGCGCGGCGATGATCAGGCTTGGAGTTCCTGGATCCTTCGGTCCGAGTGGGCCCATCGCCACGGCACTCACGCGCTCACCGCTGGTCGTCACGGCCTCGCCACGCAACATCGGCGCCAAAGCGGCCACATACTCGCGCATGTAGGTCGCGGGCTTTTCAAACGACATACCCCACATACGCTCTACCACCATTTTGTGCGAGAGACCGATGCCGAGTGTCAGGTGACCGCCAATCGCCCCTTGCACGGTGCGGGCCTGTGCGGCCAGCATGTTGGGGTGACGGGGCTGGATTGGCACTACGGCCGTTCCGAGGTCGAGATCGCGCATTTGATGCCCAACGATGGCGAGTGTTGTCAAGGTGTCTGGTCCCAGAATCTGAGAAGCCCAGAGGCTGGTGAAGCCCTGCTCGCGAAGTTTGTCCGCGCGAGTCAGTACCTGCTCGAGCGTGCCGTCAACATCGAGTCCGGTTGCAATGCGCATCGGATCCCCCTTTTTTTACCTGTAGCGTTTTAGCTGTGCCGAAGGTTACCGAACCTCGCAGTAATCCCAGCGTAGGCGTGATTGGCGCCGGCCAATTGGCTCTCATGATGGCCGAAGCGGCCGAAGCTCTCCCCCTCGACCTTTCACTGTTGGCGGCCTCGAGCGACGATGCAGCTATTTCACACTTTCGCCAAGTCATCTTCGGCTCCGCCCACTCCTTTGACGACGTCATTAGGTTTGCCCGAACGAATGACACCACGACGTTTGATCACGAGCTAGTCAATCTCGAAGCCGTGCTGGCGCTGGAGGATGAGGGGCGGTCCGTCTTTCCTAGTTCGCACGCCCTGCGATTCGCCGTCGACAAGGCCTACCAGCGAACAGTATTCGCCGCCGAAGGCCTGCCGACTCCCGATTTCGTTGTTTTGGAACACTTTGACGAGACGCTGATCAACGACTTCACAACAGCCCATCCCGAAGGCGTCGTCGTGAAGTCGGCGCGCGGTGGTTACGACGGGCGTGGCGTGGCCGTGCTCGGTGCCGGCGTGGATCCCCGCCAGACGATTCTCAACTTTCTCTCGGTCGGCACCGTCGTACTCGAAGAACGCGTGGCACTACTGGCGGAAATGGCCGTCTCCATCGTCACCGGTCGAAACGGTGAGACCGTCAGCTACCCCGTTGTCGATACCGTGCAGCGAGATGGCATGTGCGTCGAAGTTAATTTCCCCTCCACACTTCCTTTCGATGTTGCGGCATCGGCCGAACGAATTGCTCGGGCGGTCGCAACTCGAGTCAATGCCGTTGGCGTGTTGGCAGTCGAACTCTTCGCCACCGCCAAGGGTGTCTTGATCAACGAAGTTGCTACACGGCCTCACAACTCTGGCCACTGGACGATTGAGGGCACCTCCGCCAGCCAGTTTGAAAATCATCTCCGAGCCGTAGCCGGGCTTGATCTCGTGAGCCCCGTAGTCACCGGAGCCTTTGTCACCATGGTCAATGTGATTGGCACCGCTCGCCCGGGCGACGACGCCACGGCCCGGCAGATCACGGGTGCGGCCATCCACGACTACGGAAAGTCCTGGCGCCCGGGGCGCAAACTCGGACACGTGACCGTAGTGGGGGATAATAGAAGTGGAGTTGCAAAGACGGCGTGGGACGCCGCGGCGCTACTCCAACCGTCGAACTAAGGAGACATCGTGTCGAATCCAATTGTGGGAGTAGTCATGGGCAGCGCATCGGATCACCCGGTGATGGCAGACGCCCTACACGTCCTCAACCGCTTCGGTATCCACCACGAAACGCACGTCGTCTCCGCGCACCGTACACCCGAGGCGATGATTGCCTACGGCCGTAACGCTCGCGAACGGGGCCTCAAGATTTTGATCGCCGGGGCCGGAGGAGCGGCCCATCTCCCCGGGATGCTGGCCGCCGTAACGACATTGCCGGTGATTGGCGTACCCGTAGAACTCGCGCGCCTCGACGGCCTCGACTCACTTCTCTCCATAGTGCAGATGCCGCGGGGCGTACCCGTGGCGACGGTGGCCATCAACGGAGCTACGAACGCCGCACTATTGGCCGCCCGAATCCTCGGGGTCGACGACGAGCGAATTGCCGATGAACTCGAGACGTACCGACTTGAACTCATCGAACAGGCCAGCGCACAAGATCGTGAACTTCCCCGGTCGTGACCGAATCGCTCGATCGCTTGGGTATTACTACGTCTCGCGCCGTGCTGATTAGCGCCTCTGACGCTGGGTTGACCTACGGCGTCAACGAAGGAATTCGCCTAGCCCGGGCTAGTGGTGTCGTGGGCGACGCCTCCCTGCTGGTCGTGGCACCGTTTGCCCGAGAGGCCGTGGCGCGTTTGGGCACGCAACTTGGGATTCAACTCGCGCTCAGCGCCGAGCATGAGTTGCTCGAAATGCGGCCCGTTACCTACTCCCCTTCACTCCTTGGTGGCCGGGGAGGCTTTCCCATCGACGCGTCGGATGCCGCCGAGCACGCCGATCCCGATGAGGTCTACCGAGAGTTTGTTGCACAGATTGAACGGGCCAAGACGCTCGGGGTCACGCCAACGTTCTTGGCTTCGCACGACGATGTGGTCGCTCGCCACCTCGCCCTCTTTGACGTTTTCTTAGATGTGGCCGAAGAGTACGCACTCCCCATTCGCCACGGCTACAACTTCGGATCGTCTTCCCTCGACGCCACGGCCATCGCCCGTCGGCGGGGCCACTTCGTGGTCGACCACACGGTCAACTGGACCCCGGGTCTCCCCCTACTAGACCTCCTCGACGGCCTTCCCGAAGGCATCAGCGAGGTCATCGTTCACCCCGCTGTCGATAGCCCTGACGTAGTCGCAGTTTTAAGTGACTCGGCAGCCCGGACCGCTGCACTCGGCGAACTCGTTGCCTTGACACCGGCCGAGATAGCCGAGAAGTTGGGCATTACAGCCCTTACGTGGTCACAAATCAGCGCAAGCCGTATCTAAGTAATCCCTGTTTTCTTAGGATTTTTTCAACTTATTACGTCTGAAAGTCACGCTCACACGGCAAACTATCAGTAACAGAAGCCAAAGTGCTTCGTACGACTACCAAGGAGACGCCGGTGAGCCTGCTGAATCGGATGACCATGATTTTCAAGGCTAAGACCAACAAGGTCCTCAACAAGGTCGAGGACCCTCGCGAGACTCTCGATCTCTCCTACGAAGAGCAACTCGACAACCTCACCAAGATGCGCCGGGCGTTAGCCGATGTCGCCACGGCCCGTAAGCGTCTCGAGATCCAGGCCGAGCAACTGAAGGGTCAGGCCGACAAGTTGGCCGAGCAGGCTAAGGCCGCCCTCGCCCAGGGCAACGAAGCGCTCGCTCGCGAAGCCCTCACCCGCCGCGAAGCGCTGGCGCAGCAGTTGACCGATCTGGAAGCACAGCACACCCAGGTGGCCGATCAAGAAGAGACACTCGGCGCCGCCACTCAGCGCCTTCAGACGCAGATAGAGGCCTTCCGTACTCGCAAGGAGACCATCAAGGCCACCTACACGGCAGCCGAAGCCCAGTCCTCTATCGCCGAATCAGTTGCTGGAATTAGTGGATCTATGGCCGACGCCGGTGCTTCGCTGCAGCGCGCCCAGGACAAGGTTGCCGAGATGCAGGCCCGCTCCGGCGCTCTCGACGAGTTGCTGGCCTCGGGAGCCCTCACCGATCTCACGTCGAACCACGACGACATTCAGATTCAACTCGATAAGGCCTCGGCCACGTCGAGTGTGGACGCCCAGCTCGCGGCCATGAAGCAAGAACTCGGTTCAGGTTCGTCTGGCGCCATCGGCGCCGGTGAGGAAGGAAAGTAGTCATGGCGTCACGCGGATACGAAAGTGATCACGGCTTAACGACACGGATGTTCGTCACGGGTCTAGCGATCATGGCGCTCTACGTCGCAGTCGGCTTTGCCCTCGTTCGACTCGGAATTGGACTTGGCGCAATCATCGTCATCGAGTTCGCCCTGATCTTTGGTCAGTACTGGTTCTCCGACAAGATTGCCATGGCCTCCATGGGCGCCCGCGTCGTGACCCCCGAGGAGGAGCCACAGCTCCACGCCATGATCGATCGCCTCTGTGTTTTGGCCAACATGCCCAAGCCTCGAGTTGGCCTGTCACACGTGCAGATGCCGAACGCCTTTGCCACGGGACGAAACCCCAAGCACTCCGTCGTCGTGGTCACCGAAGGTATTCGCCAACGCCTAGACGATGAAGAGCTCGAAGCCGTTTTGGCCCACGAACTAAGCCACGTGGCTCACCGCGACGTAGCCGTGATGACGGTAGCCAGCTCCCTCGGCATGATCGCGGGCCTCATCAGCCGTATGGCCATGTGGGGCGCCATGCTCGGTGGCGGACGTCGTGACGAAGACAACCAGAATGCCTTCATGATGGAGTTGATCGTTATGGTCGTCTCCTTCGCGGTCTACGTCGTTTCGTTCCTCTTGACCATGTCGCTCTCTCGATACCGCGAGCTGGCGGCCGACCGTGCTGGGGCGATCTTGATTGGCAAGCCTTCGGCGCTGGCCTCCGCGCTCACCAAGGTGACCGGCGACATGGCCCGGATTCCCAACAACGACCTGCGCCGCGTTGAGGGTATGAATGCCTTCTTTTTCACACCCGCGTTGGCCAAGGGCTCGATGGGCGCTCTCTTTTCAACGCACCCCTCGCTCCAGAAGCGCTTGGACCAGTTGGCTCGCCTTGAGCGCGAGATGAATCAGTAGTGGGTCTATTCGGGAATATCTTTGGCAAGACCAAGCAGGTCGAACCCAAGCTCGATCAGCTCTTTGCTCTCCCGAGTGCCGCACTCACCCTCGAGACGCAACTCGACCTAGTGACGAGCGGCCAAGCGGGGGTTTGCTACAAGGCCGGTTCGGGGTCCAGCACGCTGGAAAGTGACGAGGAGATTCGCCAACTACTCACCGTGGGTGATACTGAGGGCAAAATAACCTTCAGCGTCGACGACCTCGGCTACACCTGGGTCGTTATTAACGACGCCGACTTGGGAAATCTCGTAACTCGAGCCCACGGCGCCCACTCCACCCTGGTCGAGCACGGCCTCGGGCCACGGCTGCTCTGCACCGTCTTTAGCTTTACGCCCAAGACTCCTCCCGGCGAGGGTGCCGTCTCGCTGGTCTACTTGGCCAAGTCGGGGACGTTCTACCCGTTCGCGCCACGAGGTACGAATCGGCGCGACAACGAGTTAGAGATTCGCGTGAAGAACTTTTTGGGTGACGAACTACCCGTGGAGCCCGACCTCAGTCGCTGGCTCGCCCTCTGGGGCATCCCGATCGCCTAACGGCGCGTGGCGAGAAACTCGTCCATAAACGTGGCGAGTCGAAAATCGAGGTCGGTAATGCCCCCTCTGTCGTGGGTCCACATCTCGATCCGCAGGGAATTGAAGCCGATGGTCATGATTGGATGGTGATCAATCTCGTCAGCCAAGGCCACCGAAGCGGCGGCAAGCGCCCCCGAGACGCGATAGGGAACTGCACGCTCTAAGAGCAAATGGCCAGCCACTAACTTCCACTCGGGGTGGGCGAGCAACCAGGCGTCGAGCTCCTCTGATGAGGCGAGTGGCGGCCGGGTCACGGATGCGTCATGGCCGCCGGGTCGATGGCGCCGTCGAACTCTTCACCGGTCAAGAAGCCCAACGCCAGTACGGCCTCACGGAGCGTCGTGCGCTCCTTGTGAGCCTTCTTGGCCACCTGGGCCGCCTTGTCGTAGCCAATCAGGGGGTTGAGAGCAGTCACCAACATCAACGAGTTGTTCAAGTGCTGCTGGATCTGTTCGTAGTCCGGCTGAAGACCTTCCACGCAGAACTCGGTGAAACGAAGACAGGCGTCGGTGAGCAAGTCAATGGAGTGGCAGAAGTTGTGGATGATCACGGGCTTGCAGACGTTTAGCTCCAGGTTGCCGCGGCTGCCGGCCATGCCGATAGCGGCGTCGTTACCGTAGACCTGAATGCCGACCATAATCATGGCTTCGCTCTGGGTCGGATTGACCTTGCCCGGCATGATTGACGAACCCGGCTCGTTCTCGGGGAGCTGCAACTCACCGAGACCACTGCGGGGACCCGAACCGAGCCAGCGAAGGTCGTCGGCGATTTTGATCAAACTGGCGGCCAACGTCTTAATCGCGCCGTGGGCAAAGACCAGAGCGTCGTGGGCGGCGAGTGCGGCGAACTTGTTGGGTGCGGTGACAAAGGGCAGTCCGGTGAGACCGGCTATTTCCACCGCCACGCGCTCACCAAATTCGGGGTGGGTGTTGAGTCCGGTACCAACTGCCGTGCCACCAGCGGCCAGTTCCAGCAGGCCCGGCAGAACCAACTGCAGTCGGTCGAGGTCGGCATCTAATTGGCTGACGTAGCCCGAAAACTCCTGGCCCAGCGTTAAGGGTGTGGCGTCCATGAGGTGAGTGCGGCCAATCTTTACGATGTCGACGTAGGCCGTGGCCTTTTCGTCGATGGCGTCACGAAGATGCTTTATGGCCGGCACCAATCGTGAGGTCATTTCCGAGGCGGCCGCGATGTGCATCGCGGTGGGGAACGTGTCATTGGAGGACTGGCTCATGTTGACGTCATCGTTAGGGTGGACGGGCTTCTTAGAGCCCTGCTCTCCCCCGGTCATTTCGATGGCCCGATTGGAGATCACTTCATTGACGTTCATATTGGTCTGGGTACCCGAACCGGTCTGCCAGATGCGCAGTGGGAACTCATCCATCAAGATGCCATCGGCCACTTCACGGGCCGCACGTTCGATGAGTTCGGCCTTCGTGCCATCTAGTTTGCCGAGCGCGTGATTCACGCGGGCGCTGGCCAGTTTCAAGATGCCAAAGGAACGAATCAGGGCCGGCGGCATGGTGTCGTGGCCAATTTCGAAGTGGTGCAGACTGCGTTGAGTCTGGGCACCCCAGTACTGGTGACTGGGTACTTCAATCTCTCCCATGGTGTCGGATTCAATACGAAATTCGCTCATGGCGACTCCTTATTTCTTTTTGGCGTACAACGCGACGCCCTCGGTAACTAATTTGGTGGCCGCAACGACGTCGCTTGCGCGAGGTCCGTCACCGTCACCGGGTACTTCAAGAATTAACGGCAAGTTTCGCACCTTGGGGTGACCGAGCAGTGGGGCCAGCCCGTTGGTACCGATGGTGCCCTCGCCCAGATTCGCGTGGCGATCCTTGTTACCACCGAGTTCGGTCTTGGAGTCGTTGAGGTGAAAACAGGCCAAACGGTCAATGCCAATCCGGTCATTGACTTCCTTGATTAACTTCTTCGTACCCGCCAAGGTGGAGTAGTCGTAACCGCTGGCCCAGAGGTGCTGCGTGTCAATACACAGTCCGAGGCGCTCGTCGCCACCGCAGGCCTCAATGATGGCCTCAATCTCTTCCAACGAACGACCCACGGTCCCACCGGCACCGGCCGCATTTTCAATCAAGATCGGACAGTCCGCGACACCCTCGGGTGCCCTGTCAGCCTCGTCGAGCGCCCGCATTAGGCCTTCGGAGACTCGTTCGAGGGCCTCTTCAAAGCCAGTGCCCTTGTGGCTACCCACGTGCAGAATCACACCCTGGGCGGCCATTCCGCGCCCGACCGAGAGGTTGTGCGTCAAGCAGGCCACCGACTTCTCGTAGAGCTCAGGATTGTCGGACGCCAAGTTGATGAGGTACGTCGCGTGGGAGAACGTGGCCTTGACCGAAGGGTGCGCCGCCGCGGCCTCTCGGTAGGCGGCGAGCACTTCGGGGGCGTACTGGCTCGGCTTCCACATCCGGGGGCTCTGGGTAAAGATTTGAATAGACGTGGCCCCGATCGCCACGCCCTCTTCGAGCGAGGGAACTAACTTGCCTCCACCGCGGACGTGTGCGCCTATGTTCATCGGTGTCAAACTAGCGGGAGTCAGCCCCCGATACTCGGAGTTCATATGTCAGAGACCTTTACCGATGCCGCCCGCGCCCTCTTCGCCAAGAAGACTTTGGTCCACGTCGCATCGCTCGGCAGTGACGGCGCCCCCAACGTGACGCCGGTTTGGTGCGAACTTGATGGTGACGACGTCATCATCAATACCGCGCTCGGTCGAGCCAAGGCCCGCAACCTAGCCAACGATGGCCGCGTTGCGCTCTCGCTGACCGATCCCGATGACCCGTATTCCATGGTCTCCGTGCGTGGCATGGTCGTTGGCTTTACCACTGACGGTGCTGACGACGTCATTGACCGTCTCGCGAAAAAGTACCTTGACGTGGATTCCTACCCTTACCGTCGTGAAGGGGAGATTCGCGTCACCGTGCGAATCCGGCCGGAGCGAATCAGCCAGCAGCCAGCCTAAGCGGGCTTGGTAATAACGACGAGCAAGTTCCAGACGGTCGCTTCACGAATCGCCGGAATAAAGACAAGCCAGCGCAACCACTTGGGGTAGTACCGCGGTTCGGCATGAATCTGGGCGCCGGGCAACTCTCTGATGATCTTCATCATCGGGGCAATGCGATATCCGAACAGTGACGTTCCAAATTTGTTGGCGGGCGGGCGACCGTGCTTTTTTTCAAATCGCCGTGCCGCGTAGTGTCCCCCAAGGAAGTGCCACGGTGATGTCTCGTGACCACCCCACAGGCTCCACCACAGGGTGTAGGAAATATAGATTGTGCCACCGGGCTTGGTGATGCGCCACGACTCACGAATAAGCGCCTCGGGACTCGGAACATGCTCCAGCACGTTGGAGGAGAAGGAGATGTCGGCGAAGTTGTCTGGGAGCGGCAAGCGCATGCCGTCACCGGCAATGGTCCGGCCCGGCATCAACCGGCCGGGACGGCAGAGCCAGTCGTGGCGCTCTAGCTCCGTTTCGAAATTGGGCATTGGCTCGTCGAGCAACGGAACTGCTTCGGGCTCGACGAGGAGACAGTGTGCGCCGAGTTCAGTGAACTTCTGACTGAAGTAGCCGGCGCCACCACCAACGTCGACAATCACCGCATCCGGAATTCTCGCGAAGCGGGAGATTTGAACGGCCGTGTCCGTGGCGAGAACACTATAGAAACGATCGGGGTCGGCCACTTCTTGACGAAAGGTCGAAAAAAGCATAAATGACCGGCGAAGTCCGCGAGGCCACGTAGATGGCAGGGTGGCCCTCGTTGCTTCACTCATACGTGGTCATCATACGAGGCGGCTGAACCGGTGTCCGAGACT
>WLNA01000020.1 GCA_009726065.1 Actinomycetota bacterium | reverse complement strand
CATTGCGTCAACGACGGGCATCGCCGCTCGGTATGCCCGTACCGGCGCCTATCTCTCGGTGAGCCCAATCGCCAGTGACGGTAAAGACGATCAATCTGGATGGGGGCTTAGTGCCGGTCGCGGACCCCGTGATCTCAGCATTGAGCAGGCGGCCGAGGACGCCATTCGGCGAGCGACGCGGATGCTGGGGGCCACGAAACCTAAATCACGCAAGACGGTTGCCGTTTTTGACCCTCGCACCGCTGCATCACTGATGGCCATTATCGGCGGATCTCTCTCTGGGGAAGCCGTGGTGCGCGGTCGGTCCTTCTTTGCGGGACGAATGGGCGAAGTTGTTGGATCCTCGGATATCACACTCGTTGATGACCCAACCGATGCTCGCCACTTTGCAGCATCGATTTTTGATGGTGAAGGTTTGGCCTGCCGTCGAAACACGTTGATTGAAAATGGAGTGCTCAAAGCATTCGTCTACGACACCGTTTCCGCTCGCCGTGCCGGTACATCTCCGACGGGTAGTGCCCTACGTGGCGGGATCGGCGGCTCACCCAGTGCTGGATGTCGAGCACTTCAGATGACACCGGGCCAGCTAAATCAGTCTGAGATTTTCAAAGAAATAGGTGAGGGGGTCTTTGTGGAATCACTCTCGGGGGTCCATTCGGGTGTGAATCCCATCTCAGGTGACTTCTCGGTGGGTATTACTGGTCTTGTCATTCGCGACGGTCAGTTAGCCGAACCTATCCGTGAGGCGACGGTCGCTTCTACTCTGCAACGCATGCTTCAGGACGTCATATTTGTTGGTAGCGACCAAGAGTGGCTTCCCGGTTCAGCGGCTGGTCAAACTATTGCCATGGATGGCATTTCAGTTTCGGGCTCTTAGTCGGTAGCAGCAGGCGTCGAGGCGGGGGTGCTATCCCCAGTCCCTCGACTGTCAGTCTTGTAAAAGCCCCCGCCCTTAAAGACAATTCCCGGGGCCGATATCAATTTGCGAAGCGATCCTTGGCACTCTTCACACGTCGTCAGCACAGCGTCAGAGAACTTTTGCACGACATCAAAACGTCGACCACAAGAGGTGCACTCGTACTCGTAAGTTGGCAAGACGGTTCCTTTCGTAACGGATTTCTATTTTACGGGTCTATCATTACCCAATATTCGCCAGGGGAGCAGAAGCGGCGACCCAGCACCTCGTAGATTCGTCTCGGGTAACCCTCGAAACCAATTGATGAATAAAAGACACGATTGACCCGGGCGAACGCCAGTTGGCAGATTGGATCCGACTGGGACTAGGTCAGCTGAGAGACGCCGCGGCTGACCAAGATTTCCGCAACTCGACTGCCATGTGCCGGTGTGAACCCCAACGCACGACCATCGTGGAGAACTAGTTCTATGGCCTGCCTACGCCGCCACCGTTGGGAGTCTTTCGTGAACCACACGTTGTCATCAGAAATACCCCACGCTGGGACTCGCTCGAAGGGGTATTCGCGAGCGTCACGTAGGCGAAAAGCCACAATTTGAGGAAATTCAATAGTCTCGCTACGTCCCAAAATGCGTGAGACACCCCGTAGATTCAGAAAATTCTGCGTGAGCGTGACACTTCGGTCGTGGTACAGGGTTCCCGACGATTTCGCCATTCCAGCCTTTCCCAATGTTGTCCTAGTCCTAACCGTAGTAAAATAAGTTCACCAAGTCCACTATTTTTTAGGCATGACGACTGTAGGTCGATGAAGTGTAGGCAATCATCGCTAATGATGGGTGAAATCCTCGATACTGGTTACCCTCACCATCATGGGCTTAAACCGATATTGAGGGTGAATCTGAAATTCATAGCAATCAAGTCGGGAACTTAATTTTGGGGTGGCGGTACGATTACCATCTGCGGGATTGCTAGTGGCGTTGCGGGTTGGTAAGAGGAGCGGTCATGGCAAGTAAGCACAAAATAGACAAGAGCGGATCGCGCCAGCGGAATTTACTGTCGCTGCTCTTGAAGCGAACAACTTCCGGTGACCGACAAGGCCTGACGCTCGAGCAGATCGTTGATCAGCTGCTGGAAGACCGCGAGGGCGCGGACGGGCGAATTTTCCGCGAGTTGGCCTATGGCGGTAAGAGCGTCGAGGCCTACCGTCAGATGTTTCACAGAGATCGTGACGACCTCGCCGATAACGGTGTTCAGGTAATCGAAACGCTGGGTCGCTACACCATCGAGCCAACCCATGTTTGGGTGAGTGGTTTGAACCTCACTCACGAGGAAAGTCGACTGCTGCTAGAACTGCGTTGTTCTATCGGTCGTCCCTTTGGCCCCAATGGCCTACTCCAATCAACTCCCATGAAGCGGGCCACGGGAAGCCGATTTGGAGCCAAGGCGGCTGCATTCGGACTCGCCAAACAGCAGAAGAGGGCCGTAACCTTTGAATTTGCCAAGCCAGGTTTTTGGCGTCGCAAGGGCGTCGAGATGCGGACGTTCGTTCCGTTGCGGTTTGTAGTGTCCGGTCATCGCCGTTACGTGGTGGGCTACGACGTCTCGAAGTGCGCCATCCGGGGATTCCTAATGGATCGAGTTCTCACCGTTCCAAAATTTGCGTCCAAAGAGGTTGAGCAAAAGTTTGAACTAGGCACGACTCTTGTTGACGAAGCAAAGCATTGGGTGCCACAGCAGTATCAAGATGGTCTAACGGTTGATTTCGTCACTTCGAACGCTTTCGCACAGTACGCCATCACGCTGTTCGGCCCTTCCGTCAGTCAGGTCGTTGAGACGACCAGGGGCACCAAGGTCAGCATGATTTTTGAAAGCGAAGATGGTGCATTTCAGTTCTTCATCAGTCACGCTTCACACATCCGGAGTATCAGTACGCGTAAATTTTCCAGTGCCCTAAAGGCGTGGTTAATCGGAGTCAATCCAAGTTCGAGTTTGGAAGTGTCTAAGCTCAAACTCTCCACGGATTTTGACCTATACGACAATGCGCTGCTCGAGACGCTCTCAATGATTTCGGCCATTTTGAATAGTGACGGTCTTTATGCCTCGGACTTAGCGGAACGCTTTTCGGTGCCTATCGAATTCCTAACGGAAAACGTGACGAAGGCCATCATGGCTCGAGACCCTCTTGATGATGCGGCCTATCTCGTTCCCGTGGAGTTTGGCGACCTTGAGGATGAGCTGAATCCTCTTTATGTACCGGTTATTAACGCCAGTAACGCATCGTTCGGTGGCGATTCACCCCTCACCTGGTCTGAAGTGCTTGATGTGCAGATCATGCTCTCTCAGATCTTGGCACTTGGGTTGCATTCAGGCGCCTCGGCGCTCTACGGGTCCCTGCGATCAAAAATTCATGAAGCGACCGATGTGGGCGTGACCGTTTACTCACCGACGACTCCATTTGTAGACACCATCGAAAAGGCGCTGGGAACCAATATCGTCCACCTCAACTATCAGACTGAAGGTTCCAATGGACCGACAGATCGGGCTGTAGTTCCCACTGAGATTCAGATGGTGCTCGGTGATCGATACATACACGGGATTGACATTTCACAAGACTCGCCGGTCTATCGGACCTACAACCTGTCTCGCGTATGGGGCGTTTCACTGGGCGAACCATTCGATGGGAATATTCCCGTCGATACGTCGGGTCCTTGGCTGGATCAGATGCTCGCCGGTGCATCCAAAGTTCTCGTCGCCGTCAGCGAGCGGGCATTACCGATTTGGGAAAATCTACCTCGAGCAGCGATTGACCCCGAAGTGCAAGAAGGAGTTCACGTCATCGAGGTTTTGGTTGCGAATCAGGCATTCTTAGATCGACGATTGGCGATGTCGGGTCCGTTTGCCAGTGTCCTTCGAGACTCTGAGGCTCGCTCAGGGCTTGATTTTGCAAACAGTCTTATTCAGCAATTGGGGCTCTAGGCGACCATTGGGCTTCGCCCATGATTCGCATTGCCCCTCGCCGTTCACTGAGTGCCTCGTATTACGTGGCCGATCAATCACTCGAACTCGAAGGTGTTCGCCACGGACCGCCGGGCTATTGGATTCGAGGAGGCGGTCTCATTGATAGCTCGGTACTCGAACGTAGTTGGCGCGTTCCAACACGATCCTCAACCGTTGGCTATGACCTTATTGTGGCGGCTCCTCGCACTGTGTCAGTCTTATTAGCTCTTGGAGATTTAAACGAACAACGCCAATTGGTCGCTGATCATCGAGAGTCCGTCCTTGCGGCGGTGAGTTACCTCGAGGAACGAGCACTCGTCGTCAGCACCAAGGTCGCCGGCGAGGGGATCGAACAACGAGGTCGATGGTCTTCCATTGTGTCATTCACCCATGGCGTGAATCGAATTGGTGAACCTCACTTGCACGACCATGTGTTAGTGGGTGCGCTGCCGCAGCATCGATCCTTGGTATTAAATCGCCAATCACTTTCAGCACACCTCCTCGCAGCCGACGCGATTTATCGCGCGGAATTTCGTTTTCGGATTGGTCGCAACGGCGTGCGACGTGCGTGGCGGACGTTGGGTGGAGTCGAGCTGGTCCAAGGGGTAGACGAAGGGCATCGTGCGCTTTGGCCCGGCGACAGAAACCTGGGCGCTCGAAAAGAATCCTGGACCCGGGAAGGAATTATCGAAAAATGGCACAAGGATTTACTCCGATTTGAGTCGATTCAGCTACGGGAGCCACCTACTCGAACGGGTGTAATGAACGAGCAAATTTTTGGGGCACAGCTTGAAGGGTTGCCGTCCGTTACGCGTCGTGACCTAATTGCCGCGGCCGCTAACGGTGCCGTACTAGGCCTCTCTCGGCACAGCATTGAATCCTTTGTTGATACCCACTACCCGGATTTAGCGACAGACCGGGGCCTGATCGGTGAACGGATTGGCGTGAGTAGTGCTCGCCAGGGCGCCCTGGTGAAAGAGTTGGGTCCCCGGCCGTTGGAGATAGGGGAAGTTACGAAGTGGCGTCAACGTGAGCGCCCGCGATCGATTGATCGCTCAAGGTAGCGAGCAAAACGCACTTCTCGAAAATACGGCGTTAGTCGAATCCACTCTATTTCCTTGCTCGGCCCTAGACCCAGGGCCATACCCTGGCGTCCGCGGGCTACATCGGACGGCGTGAGGCGTATCTGCTCGTGTTGACTTCGTACACCTCCGATGATCTCTCCCCGCCGACCAATGGAGTGCGAGATTTGATTTCGTTCCATCCGGCCACCAAGTGCACTCAAGAGTTCCAACGTGGGCCGATCGGCAATACCCGGTAACACCAGCGATGTGGGAAAAAGCGAGAGGAATGACTCGCCGCTCACGCCCCACCGCGCCCGAGCTTGACTGAGGTCTTGTAGGCAGGCCATTGTGATGACACCCTGGCCTCCACCTTCTGAAATAATTGAGGGCAAACTGGGTAGCGGAGCCACATTCGCCAGCTCGTCCAGCGCCAAAGTCAGCCGTGCGCCTTTGTGAAAATCCTGATAGGTACGATGCACGACTTCCTCAATTAACCCCACGACCAGTGGCGTCATGATGTTCTGATGCCGGCTTGGGGCTACTACATGGAGTTGTGATCTGGTTTGAAGAAACGATGCAACGTCAAGTTCGGGAAGGCGTGAAGTTCTTTGGGCTGCATCGGTCCGGAGTCCATCAAGCAGGCCGGAGGCCGTGGACCAAATGCCGGACCGCTCGCGATCATCAGTCGCCAGAATCCCCTCTAGGAGAGCAATTGACTGATGGTCGTTGCCATAGTGGTCACGTAATACCTCAAGTCCCTCAAGTCCATTGCGGCGGTCAATATCGCGAGAGAAACTCCTGAGTGATATTCCCCTGAGTGCCGCAGCATGCATGAGTGGCGCGACGAGTGCGCTCGCCCGCTCGGCCCAATGATCGCGATTGTGAGCATTATGGAATGATTGTCGGGCGTTCACCAAACTGCGAGCTGTGAGCAGTGCGCCGTCCCAGGTGCGCGCCAGCCGAATCGGAGAAAAACTTATTGCCGTCGAACCCACCGGAGTCTCAACTGTGCCACTGGGATCGAAAATGAGCTGTGGGACATCACGCCGCGTCTTCGAGAGAAGCGCGACGATGTCATCTTTGGTCGACGTTGTTATGACGGCATGGGTCGTCATCAGGAGATTCGGCACGATAATTGCAGACGTCTTTCCACTCCGTGAGGGACCGAGAATTAGCGTCGAGCGTTCAGCACCACTGAATGCATCACCGGCAATTCCTCGCCCGAGATAGTTTCCGATATCCATTTCGAGTTCATAACGGTCGCATTCGGAAATGCTTGACTTTTGATCAAAAAAAGAGTCAACTTTTGTTGTCCTACTGAGAAAGAGGTCGCGCATTTTTGTGAAGCGCTAATGGCTTCATATAAATGTTCTCTTTCGAAATGGACCGTGTACTGCGATTAGTGCGACACTGCCGTGAGGCAGGAACGTACGTAACCGAGTCCGCGTTTCAACCTGGTAGAGCGTCACCAAATTGGTCAAGCTTGAAGCCGAGTTGATTTAACGTTTATTCCCAAGGAGGGAACGTGGCTACTGCTACAAAGAAGGCTGCTCCTAAGAAGGCCGCCAAGAAGGCTGTAAAGAAGGCTGCTCCTAAGAAGGCTGTCAAGAAGGCTGCTCCTAAGAAGGCCGCCAAGAAGGCTGTAAAGAAGGCTGCTCCTAAGAAGGCTGTCAAGAAGGCTGCTCCTAAGAAGGCCGCTAAGAAGGCTGTCAAGAAGGCTGTCAAGAAGGCTGCTCCTAAGAAGGCCGCTAAGAAGGCTGCTCCTAAGAAGGCTGTCAAGAAGGCTGCTCCTAAGAAGGCTGTCAAGAAGGCTGCTCCTAAGAAGAAGTAGTTGTTCTGTCCCAGCTGGGACGATGAATGCGGGGACCTTCGGGTCCCCGCATTTTTCAGTTCCTAAAGGATGGGCAGATCTTCAGGAGAGTCAATATCAAAGCGCCAAGGGGAACCGTTGATCACAAGAGGCTCTATTCCAAGTCGACGACTCTCTCCAATGTGTCTGCTCGCCGATTCGACACCGTACTGAAACACAAAATCGATTCCAGTTGGCAATGCGAGAACGTTACTGCCGAGTCCTGTGTGGTCGGTAAACAGCGTGATGCCTTCGCCGTAGTCGAAGGATCCAAGACCATCAGGTGCTGCGATATCGCCATGGATAATTACCACGTGAGCAAAATCTTCGCTGGCCTGGCGATAGGCCTCGAGTACACCCTCATTGAGCCCTGGCCGTGACGGTCGAAATGCGCGCAATCCGACCTCAGCGGCGAACTGTTCAATATCCGCATCGTCAGTAACGATCCATGTGGTTAATGGACGACTTGCAGTTAGGACGCCGATGGCTAGCTGCTCGACAAGTGCCGCCGTGTCCTCGTCGCTGAGATGAACCCTCAAACGTTGCTTTGCCGACGCGAATGACTTCAGCGGAACGAGGGCAATGCGTTTGCTCATGGGAGTGATGCCGCGCCCGCTACTAGCAAGACCATATGAGCTCCGGCATCACCCCGCTCGCTCTGCACCTGTTTGCTCAGCGAGTTTTGATCGAGTGCTACTCGCTCTTTGGCGAAGGAGAGAATTGTCGCTGCGAGTGGCGGTGGCATGGCGCCACTCTATTAGCGCGACTTCGTAGGCTAGAGAAATGGTCCACATGCAACCAACGTTGGACTTTGAGTCTCCCCATTTGAGTAACGGGCGACTAGTAGTGGGCATCGACGAAGTTGGTCGAGGGGCGTATGCGGGGCCGGTAACGGTCGGTGCCGTAGGTCTTCGCAGCGCCAAGCCCATCCCCACTGGGCTCAAAGATTCCAAGTTGTTAACTGCCCGCGCCCGCGAGTCGCTAGTCGAGCCAATTCAGGCTTGGGCCGATGTTTGGGGAATCGGTTCTTCGACGGCAGAAGAAATTGATTTGTGGGGTATTCGTATTGCACTAGCCGTGGCTGCTGATCGAGCGTTGGCGAACTTACACATGCCTGTGGAGCAACTCCTAATCGATGGTCCTACCAATCTGCTCCGATGTTCCATGGCAGTACCGATGGGAGTAATGCAACCACCCGTAATTCAATTCGCATCCACACCGGCGCACATGATTGTGAAGGGCGACCAGAAGTCGGCCACCATCGGCGCCGCTGCAGTTCTAGCCAAGGTGTCACGAGATGCCTACATGACTGCCCTTAGTGAGGAGTACCCGCAGTATGAGTGGTCAGGCAATAAGGGCTACGGCGCCCCTGGTCATATTGCGGCTATTGCCACATCAGGACTGACGTCGTACCACCGGCAATCTTGGAATATCACGTAGGCATTCACCCAGGATCGCTAGTTTGCAATAGCCGCCGCAAGAACTTGCTCAATGGTGCGATGCTGAAAAATGAAACCTCGGGTCTCAAGGACCGAGGGGATGACGCGCTGACTCGCCAGCAGGGCCTCAGAGACCAATTCTCGCCCCAGGGCAATGTCTAGCGCTAGACGTGGAACGGCGGCGACGCTGGGTCGATGCAGGGCGGCTCCGAGGGCCGAGGTGAACGTTCTATTGGTGACTGGCTCGGGCGACACCAAGTTCACGGGGCCGGCAATGGGATTGTCGAGTAGAAATAGCATTGCTTGAATCTCATCGTGGAGTGAAATGGGACTCAAGAATTGGCGACCCGATCCTAATTTTCCGCCTACGCCAGCCCGAAAAAGAGGTAGCTGCTTCTTAAGTGCGCCGCCACTCGAGCCCATGACAATGCCTGTCCGAAGCAGGGTTAAGTCAATACCAGCCTCGTGGATTGGCAGCGCAGCTTTTTCCCATGCTTCGCACACATCAGCCAGGAATCCTTCACCGCGAGAACTTGTTTCGGTCAGGATTTCGTCACCCCTTGAGCCGTAGAACCCAATTGCCGAACCACTGAGAACCACAGAAGGCGGGGTCTCCAGTCCAGTGACAGTTCTGGCCAGTAGCGCCGTTCCCTCAATCCGGGAATCAAGAATCTCCTGCTTGCGGCTCGCGGTCCAGCGCTTATCGGCGATGCCGGCACCGGCGAGGTGCACAAAGGCGTCAATACTCCCAACGCGCGCTAGGTCTTCTCGATTGACTTCACCCTCGGAGGGTTGCCAACGAACTACGTTGCGCTCCGCCACCTGAGTCCGAGCAAAGATGATGGGAGTGTCACCCCGATCGTGCAGCGCGGATACGAGCGCACGTCCAAGAAAGCCAGAGGCCCCGGTGATCGCAATTTTCATAGTTTTTCCAATCGGTCGTCAATGAGTCGGACCATGGCCTCAGGGTTACTGAGATGGGCACCGTGACCGGCGTGAGCGACCATTGAGGTTTTTATCAGTTTTACGTCAAGTCGAAGTCGTGCGGCAACCGATTCGTAGTACTCGAGGCGGTCCGCCGTGTCCCCGTACCCGTAGGTCCAGGGCGTTGTCACCGACGCCCAGTCGATCGCGGGTATCGGATTGCGAATGGTCAATAAATCGTCGTGGAGTGCCGGGCCATCATTGCGCCGTGACTGTTGGTCGACTTCATTCATCCGCTCCCAAGCGGAGTTTGACACCATTCGACGAAAGAAAGATTCAGCCTCAGCGGCTGGATCGGGATTCAGTTCACCGAACGAACCGGTGCGAGGTACGGCCCAGGGAAGTGGCGGCTCGTAGGTCACCAAGGCATCAACTTTCGCACCAGTTTGCACGCTTCGCAATGCCACGACGCCACCGTAGGAGTGGCCGAAAACCAAGGTTGGCTGGTCGTTGCGAACGGCATCAACTACGACTCGTAGATCCTCGGCGTGGCCGTCGAGGCTGAGTGGCTGACGCTCTCGTGACTGCTGATAGCCCCGCCGGTCGTAGACAATCACTCGGAAGTGGTCCATCCGTCGGGCCATGCGGGCAAACGATCCGCCCCGGTCAAGACCACCATGAACACAAATGACCGTAGCCTGCGGGTTTTCCGTGATGCGCTCCCAGATGGCGAGGTGGGGAAGTTCGCTCAACGGGAGAACCGTGAGGCCGTGGGGAGCAGAATGAGCGAGTCGGATAGATAGAAACCTACCGGTATTGGCAGAATTTGCGGCCTTGTAAGCGGGGTCGCTATGACCTCTAACCTAAAAGGTGTGCCCCCCACATCTGATTCGGTTTCTAACATTGCCAAGTCGGGATCATTCGGTCCGAACGCTTGGCTCATTGATGATCTCTACGAGCAGTTTCTGCGAGACCCTTCCTCCGTTTCACAGACCTGGCAGGACTTCTTCGCGGACTACCAACGCGCCCCAATCGCCCTAGCGCCCACCGTGGCGGCCCCCGGGGACGGACCTTCTACGAAGAGTGCCGTCGGCGCCATCGTGAACAAAGATGCCACACCGCTTCGCGGCGCGGCGGCTCGCATTGTGACCAACATGAGTGCCAGCCTCTCTGTTCCGACCGCAACGAGTGTTCGAACGGTCTCGGCACGTCTTCTAGAAATCAATCGAATAGCGATGAATGAGGCCGTCAGCCGAATAACGGGAACCAAGATTTCCTTTACTCACTTCATCGCCTACGCCATGGTCCGAGGGTTGCGGTTTGTGCCCACCATGAACGCAACATTTGTCGATGCTGTTGATGAAAAGGGAACTCCTGGCGTGATTCGTCACGACCACGTTGGCTTGGGCTTGGCCGTTGATGTTGAAAAGAGTGACGGCACGCGCAATTTGATGGTTCCCGTAATCAAGGATGCCGACACGTATGACTTTCGAGGCTTCGTCTTTGCGTACGAAGAGCTCGTGCGCAAGATTCACGGCGGGAAGGCTGGAGCCGATGATCTCGCCGGCGCTACGGTCTCCCTGACTAATCCCGGCACGATTGGGACCGTGCAGTCGGTGCCTCGACTCATGCCCGGACAGGGAGCAATTTTTGGCGTAGGTGCCCTGGGCTGGCCTGCGGGATTTGAAACTGCCGACCCTCGAGCCCTAGCCGCTATGGGTGTCGGAAAGGTAATGACGCTGACCTCAACGTATGACCATCGCATCATTCAAGGCGCTGAATCGGGACTGTTTTTGAAGTACGTCGCGGAGTGTCTCACCGGCGGCCACGGTTTCTACGAAGAGGCGTTCACTGCCATGGGCGTGCCCTACGAGCCCGCGCAGTGGGCTCACGACACGAACGATGTTACGAATGCTGATGAGCAGATTTTGAAGCAGATTCGGGTCCAGGAACTCATCAATATGTATCGAGTTCGCGGTCATTTACAAGCGGACCTTGATCCGCTGCGGGCCGAACCACCAATGCAGCACGCTGAACTGGATTTAGCCAACTACGGACTGACAATTTGGGACCTCTCAAGAACCTTCGTAGTTGACGGTTTGGCCGGTAAGACGCACGCCACGCTGGATCAAGCGTTGTCGATCTTGCGTGACGCCTACTGCCGCACTGTGGGCGTGGAGTACATGCACATCATGGACCCCGACCAGAAGAAGTGGTTTCAGCGGCAACTCGAAGGGGTCACCACCACGGTGACCCCCGCGGGACAGCAGCGAATCATGGAGAAACTCACGGCCGCTGAAGTATTTGAGAAATTCCTGCACACCCGTTACGTAGGGCAAAAGCGCTTCGGCCTCGAAGGGGGTGAAGCCACCATCGTTGCCTTAGACGCAATTATTAGTTCGGCCGCAGAAAACGGGGCCAGCGATGTGATTATTGGCATGGCCCACCGCGGGAGACTCAATATTCTTGCCAATGTCGTCGGGAAGAGTTACAGCGACATCTTCAGCGAGTTTGAAGGCAATCTGGATCCCGAGAGTGTGCAGGGTTCCGGCGACGTGAAATATCACAAGGGTGCCACGGGCTACTACACGGCACCATCCGGTGCTCGAGTCGCGGTGGCCATGGCGTCGAACCCCTCGCACCTCGAAGCAGTCAATCCGGTGGTCGAGGGCATCATTCGAGCCAAGCAAGACTTAGTGATTCGGCCGAGTGATGGTTCCTCGGTGGTGCCGATGCCGGAGAAGTTCCCGGGATTGGCGATTCTGATCCATGGTGATGCTGCATTTGCCGGCCAGGGTGTTGTCGCCGAGACACTAAATATGTCTCAGCTCTCCGGGTATCGCATCGGTGGCACCGTCCACATCGTCATTAACAACCAGGTCGGCTTCACTACTGCTCCATCATCGTCACGCTCAAGTTTTTACCCCACTGACGTGGCCAAGATGATTCAGGCACCGATTATTCACGTCAATGGTGATGATCCTGAAGCCTGCGCTCGGGCCGCAAAGTTAGCCATTGACTATCGCGAGAGCTTTAAGCGCGACGTCGTATTGGACATTGTCTGCTATCGCCGCCACGGACACAATGAAGGTGATGATCCGAGTTACACCCAGCCACTGATGTACCGCGTCATTGATCAGACGCGATCCGTTCGCAAGATCTACACCGAGACGTTGATTCGTCGTGGTGATCTGGACCTCGAATCCGCGGAAGCGTCGCTCAACACATTCAACCAAAAGCTCCAAGAGGTGCTCGACGAAGTTCGCACAATTCCCAAGCCGGTTCTCGAAAACGTCTCTCCACTTGAAGTGCACCCCGATCTGCCGGCACCCGCGACAGGGTTCGCTCGGGAAGCATTGCTAGCAATCGCCGATGCCACCAGTCGAGTTCCCGACGGTTTTACGATGCATCCAAAGTTGGAACGGCAGTTCGCGCAACGAACCCAAATGGTCGCCGAGGACGAAGTCGACTGGAGTCTCGGCGAGGCAATGGCCTTCGGATCACTCTTGCTGGAAGGCACGAACGTGAGGCTCATGGGCCAAGACTCTCGTCGGGGGACCTTCTCGCAGCGCCATGCCGCATTCATCGACAACGTGAATGGTGACCAGTGGATCCCACTCAGCCATCTCGAGGGTGCCAATGGTTTCTTCACGGTTCGCGACTCGTTCCTCAGTGAATATGCCGCATTGGGCTATGAATACGGATACTCCGTTGAGGCAAAGCGGGCCCTCGTCGCTTGGGAGGCACAGTTCGGCGACTTCGTTAATGGCGCCCAAATCATTATTGACAACTTCATTGTGGCTGCCGATGACAAGTGGGGTCAGAGTGCCAACTTGGTAATGCTGCTGCCGCACGGGTACGAAGGTCAGGGGCCCGAGCACTCCAGTGGTCGAATCGAACGTTTCTTAACGCTGTGCGCGCGCAACAACATGCGCGTCACTCAACCGACGACTGCGGCTCAATACTTCCACCTACTGCGTAGTCAGGTGCGACGAGAAAATCTGACACCTCTCGTGATCTTCACGCCAAAGTCCATGCTCCGAGCCACTGCTACGCGCTCCCCGCTCGCCGATCTCGTCGAAGGGTCATTCCAGACTGTTACGTGTAATTTCGAGGGAGATGCGAAGGCCGTAACTCGCCTCATACTCGCCACGGGGAAAATTGGCCACGAAGCTGAAGTACACCGAGTGTCACTCACCTCCGGTGACCACGTGGCAATCGCCCGAGTTGAGCAGCTCTACCCTTGGCCCGAAGAGGCTATTCAAGAGCTCCTGGGACGCTTTTCTAACGTCACTGAGGTTGTATGGCTCCAAGAAGAGCCCGAAAACATGGGTGCTTGGCCGTTTGTGCATCGTCAACTCCACCGTTCACTCGGGGCGGATCTCGCTTTGCGCCACGTCACGCGGGCCGAGTCAGCATCTCCGGCCACAGGTTCGTCTCTCGTGCACGCTGCCGAACAGGCCGACCTCTTGAGCCGGGCAATCGGGTGAGCGCCGCCAAGAGTAAGGGGAAGATGCGTGTCGTCGTAGACGGCTCGAATCTCGCCACCGAAGGTCGAAGTACGCCGAGTTTGCCGCAGCTGCGAGACGCAGTGTCATCTTTTCTCATCGAGTATCCCGGGGCTGAGATGCTGGTTGTAGTTGACGCAACGTTCGGCCACCGGATTGTGGCGTCCGAACAAGTTGCGTTTAAAGAGCTAGAGGCCGCCGGCGACATGGTCTCTCCGCCCGCCGGATCCGTCGGTCGTGGTGACGCATTCATTCTCAAGATTGCCGAGCGCATTGGTGGAATCGTCTTAAGCAATGACTCCTTCCAAGAGTTTCAGGGTGATCATCCGTGGCTCTTTGAAGAGGGCCGGTTAATCGGCGGAAAACCCGTACCACGTGTTGGTTGGATCTTCACCGCACGCGTTCCCGTGAAGGGTTCGGGACGCCCGGCCCCGGTTAAGAAACTTGCCATTGTGCTACCTGATGGCAAGAAGCCGACCATTGGAACGACCTTGACCCCAAAGGCCGCCAAGCCCGCTCCTAAGGCCGCCAAGCCCACTCCAACCAAGACGGTAAAGAAGGCCGATCCAGCCGAGCTGGCCGTCAAGGCGCCCGCCAAGAAGCCGACCGTCAAGGCACCCGCCAAGAAGGCAGCGACCTCATCCCCAGCGGCCAAGCGCGATCGCGCCCCAGTTAACTCCGAGGAACTCTTCTCCACGTTCCTTACCCGGTTCAAACTTCGCTCGCACCTTGAAGGCACGGTCGTTGGGTTTACATCGCACGGCGCAATTATCGAGGTGGCGATGGACGGTCAACTCGTGCAGTGTTACGCCCCCACCACGTCACTCGGTGAGCCAGCACCGGCGCGAGCTCGCGACGTTCTCAAGCGCGGCTCCACACACAAATTCCGGTTCTCTGGTGTTGATAAAGATCGGCGCATCGCTGAACTTTCACTCGTGGCACCATAGGAATATGGCTTTTGATCCAACAACGTGGCTGCCACACCGTGCGCCGTTTTTGCTACTCCACAGCGTCACCGAGGTTGAACCCGGTGTTTTTGCTCGAGCCACCTGGACGCCGGGGGAGGACGAACCATTCTTCAAAGGCCATTTCCCGGGCCGTCCCGTGGTCCCCGGAGTGCTCCTGGTGGAATCGATGGCCCAGTGCGGTGCGATCGCCGTCTTGGCTGACCCACGGTACGCGGGGAAATTGCCACTCTTCGGTGGCGTCGAACGCGCTCGATTCCGACGACAAGTCCTTCCCAATGACGTCATTACCCTGGAGTGCACCATGACACAACTATCTGCTCGTGGTGGCAAAGGGTCGGGTCGTGCACTGGTCAATGGCCAAGTAGTCGCCGAGGCGGACCTTCTTTTTGTCGTGGTGGATTCCGCATGAGGATTGCGACGTGGAATGTCAATTCAATGAATGCCCGCTTTCCACGCGTGGAGGAGTTTCTGCAGACTCGCGACGTTGACGTCGTTTTACTCCAGGAGACCAAGCAGCGTGACGAGAAGTTTCCCTTTGACGTCCTGCGGGACATGGGGTACGAATCGGCCCACTTCGGTCTGAGTCAATGGAATGGTGTCGCCATTCTTTCGAGAGTTGGTCTCGAGGATGTTGTGCAAGGTTTTGGTGAACCCGAAGAAGAAGCTCGGGTGATTGCGGCCACCTGTGGCGGTGTTCGGGTCTACTCCTGTTATATCCCCAATGGTCGAGCACTCGACAATCCCCACTATGAATACAAGTTGCGTTGGCTGGAGTCACTGCACGGCCGCCTGGCCGCCTACGACCCCGCGATGCCCCTCGTTGTTGGCGGCGATTTCAACGTCACCCCCACCGATTTCGACTGTTACGACCCATCTGCGTTTGTCGGGGCAACCCACGTCAGTGAGCCCGAGCGAGAAGCGTTGCGTCGGATCGAGTCCTTGGGTCTCGTTGACATCACGCGTCAGCTCAATCCCGATGAGCCGTGCTACTCGTGGTGGGACTATCGCAATGGCTGTTTCCGTCGAGGCTGGGGCCTGCGGATTGACTTGCTGTACTGCTCGGCACCCGTAGTAGCTACGGCGAGTGCGTCATGGATTGATCGGGAAGCCCGTAAGGGAGAAAAGCCCTCGGACCACGCCCCCGTCTTGGTGGACTTCTAACCCAGACCCTTCGGCAGCATCGCTTCGATGAACGTCGGTCCCGAAGTTGCGAAACTCTTCGCGAGCTCGGCCACGAGTTCATCGGCGGTCGTTACCTTGACGGCGGGGACGCCCATACCGCGGGCAATAGAGCAAAGGTCCAATGTCGGATTGTCAAGGTCCAGCATCTGACGCGAAGCGTCGCCTTCAGATGTGGCGCCGACTCTGGACAGTTCAAGGTTCAAAATGGCGTAGCTCCGATTGGAGAGTGCGAGAATCGTGACGTCGAGATTTTCTCTGGCCATGGACCACAGAGCCTGTGGGGTGTACATCATCGAGCCGTCACTCTCGATGGCCACAACACGACGGCCTCCGCCACCGAGCGCGGCACCGAGGGCTGCGGGCAGTCCGTACCCAATCGCACCACCGGTGAGCGTGAGCAGTTGGTGGGGCGCGGCACCCGACAGCTGTCCGTAGAGGTGCAGTCCACTGGTGTTACCCTCGTCGACCACGATGGCGTCTTCGGGGAGGAGGGCCGCAACGGCTTGCGCCATGGCCAGGGGAGTGAGCTCACCAGTGGGAGCGACGGGCCGCTCCGGTGAGGTAACGGCCACAACTGGAGCCGCAAACTCTTCGACGAGTGCTTCGAGGGCTGCGGTGGAGTCCATGCCGGGTTCAGTGAGAATCACGACTTCGCAACCTGGAGGCAACAACTCGCTGGGGATGTCGGGATAACCGAAGAAGCCAATGGGCGTCTTAGCGCCAACCAAAACAATGGCTTCGAGTTGACTGAGTTGAGAGATAGCAAATTCGGACAGATAAATCTGTCGGTCGGGTGTGAAAACGCCGGCGCCACGATCTTGGATAGTGGGGAAGGTCTCGCTCATTACACGAGCTCCGGTGGCCGTGCCGACACGGTGGGCGAGTCCGAGGGGGTGGACGCGCAGCGCATCAAATCCCAAGAACAGAGCTGTCTTCTTGGTCCGCAAAACGCGAGCGGCGGCCTGAATCCGATCGGCAGTTGGAGCGGCCGCCATCGGGATGGTGGCGGTAGGGAGTTGGGCAGCCGGTGGTGTCACTGTGCCCCACGAAGCGTCGGCGGGAAGGACGAGTGTGGCGACCTGACCGGGAGGGCCGTAGGCAGCGCGCAGCGCATCCAGCGCGTCACCGGCCACATCATCGGGTCGAGCCGTTCGTCGGTGCCAGCCCGAAACGGCTCGCGAGATTGACGCGATGTCGCTCTCGAGTGGCGCGTCGTAGCGCGAGTGGTACGTCGCGTGATCACCGACCACGTTGATAAGGGGAACATGCGCGCGTCGCGCGTTATGCAAATTGGCGAGACCATTACCGAGGCCGGGCCCAAGGTGAAGCAGGGTGACGGCCGGCTTGCCGGTGACGCGGGCGTAGCCGTCAGCGGCACCAGTGACAACGCCTTCGAAGAGCCCCAACACGCCACGCATGCCGGGTTGCGAGTCGAGGGCGGCGACGAAGTGCATTTCGCTGGTGCCGGGGTTACCAAAACAGACTTCGACGCCATTGGCGTACAGCGTGGCAAGAAGTGATTGTGCTCCGTTCATGGGAGGGGCCTTTCGTCGGTAAGTCGGTAGGGATTGAGAATGTTCTGGGGGTCGAAAATAGTTTTGATTCGGCGCTGGACGGCCAAATTAACTTCGTCGGTCAGTACGAGGAAGGGCTTTTGTTTGTCGCGGCCAATGCCGTGTTCACCGGAAATTGCGCCACCCATCTCCACGCCCAGGGTGAAGAGGGCCAGGAGAAACGCGTCACGCTTCTCTACGTCGGGTTGAAAGACACTCATGTGGACGTTGCCGTCTCCCACGTGGCCACAGCCCGCAATGAAGGATTCGTATTTGGTGGCGAGGGTCGCGATGTTGGCGAGATAGGCGGGCACGCTCGATCGGGGAACGACGACGTCAATGATCTCATGAGCACCCGCTTCCTTGGCCACCCAGAAGGCCTGCTCGCGCGCTTCGATGAGACGCTGACCCGATCCATCGGGAAGCACGAAGACGTCAAGGGCCCCGCTCGCCAGAACGAGAGCGCCGAGGTCCTCGATATCGCGGTCTAGTTGTTCCCTGGTTCGAGTTTCCAGTACGACGACGAGATAGGCCAGCGACCTCTCGCTCACGTCTTGGGGGATCCCGAGCTCCAGATTGGCTCGCGACGTCACTGACGACATGGTCAAGATGTCGAGATACTCCAGAATGGATGGCTGGAGGCCTGCGGAGATAATCGCCGGCACGGTTGTGGTCACTTCGTCGAGTGTGGCGTAGGGCACGAGCACGGTAGCGCTGTAGTCGAAACGGGGCGAAAGCTTGAGGGTGATCTCGGTGACTAGAGCCAGTGTTCCTTCACTACCCACGAGTAGCTGCGTCAGGTCGTAACCCGACGAAGACTTCACCACCGGACCCCCGGTACGCAAGATTTCACCGTTGGCGAGTACGACCTCCAGGCCGAGCACGTGTTGTCGAGTTACGCCGTGTCGCACTGCACGCATACCTCCGGCATTGGTATTGATATTGCCGCCGAGGGACCCGGAGAGCTCACCGGGGTAGACGGGGTAGTGCAGTCCGGTCGTTGCTAGAGCGGCGTCGAGTTCGCGGAGGGTTATGCCCGGCTGAACCACCGCAACGTGGTCGCTGGTGTTGATTGAGATGACTTGATTCATCTCGGCGAAGGAGAGAACAATGCCCCCGTTGATGGGCTTCGATCCACCCGAAAGACCCGTGCCCGAGCCACGGGCGGTTATTGGAATTCCGTGGGTGGCAGAGAATTTGGCGATAGCCACGACGTCCTCACGACTCTGTGGTCGCACCACCGCGAGTGGCTCACGTGGTTCAGGGTGCAGGGACTCATCGTGGAGGTCGTCGGGGTTGATGTTCGGAGCACTCGTGACGTGCCGTTCTCCGAGAATGCTGACGAGTTCGTTAAGAAGGTGCGTGCTCACTACCGTCTGACGATAGTTGAGGGCGACTGGCGGCGAGTTGTTCGCGAATCGCGGCGAGGCGCTGGCGCCGTTCATCACCCAGGAGGGGAGCTTCGACGGCAGCCAGTTCTAAAATTTTATGTTCTATTCCAGCCAAAAACCTCGAAGGTTGCCGGTCGGGTGTCCGTGGATCGTGACGTCCACGGTTCCAGGTCAACAAGAGTGTCTCCTCGGCACGCGTCAGGGCGACATACGCCAGGCGCTGCTCTTCGGCGATGTCTTCTGCGCTGGTGGCATTGAAGTTGGGCAGCACGCCTTCGGCCAGACCGATGACGGCTACGTGCTGCCACTCGAGGCCCTTGGAACGGTGGATGGTCGAGAGTGCGACGGCATCTTTGTGTTCTTGGTCAAACCACCGAGCCGGTCCCGTATCGCCAACGATGACGTCGGATCCCGGTGAGTTTTCGGCTCCTCGCCGCTCGAAGGGGATGTGCATGGTGGTGAGCATCTCCCCAATGATGTTCAGTTGATTATTGGTTCGAGCCAGTACTGCCATGGAGCGCCATGGCGACCCGGGCTGGTGGCGCGAGTTGAGCCACGTCGCCACGGCTCGTGCCTCAAGTTCTTCCGTGTCGTAGAACCGAACCAAGGGAATCTCGCCATCGGACTTTGCCGGAGTGATACCGGCCGCGCCGTCTTCGAGCAACGTGTCAGCCACAGCCACAATGTGCGCCGTGGAGCGATGGTTACGCGTGAGGTCGAGGACTACCGTGTCCGGCCAAGTGGCCAGGAGCTCTTGCAACAGTTGAGGGCTGGCGCCATTGAAGCCGTAGATGGACTGATTGGGGTCACCGACAGTGAAGATGTCGGGGTCCTCGCCAGCCATGAGACGTAGCAACGTGAACTGCAGGGGATTGATGTCCTGGGCTTCGTCAACAAAGAGGGCCCGGTGGCGGTGTCGAAAACTTGCTAGCGCCGCTCGATCATCTCGAAGAATTCGTATCGCTTCCGACAAGAGCAAGTCAAAGTCCACCACGCCCTTGGATTGGCACAACCCGACGTAACGGTCGATGACGTCAGCCATTTGGGAACCGGGAAGCGGTGCGCCGCGACGGGCGCGCGAAGCGCGCCGGCCGTAGGTCGTGCCGTTAAAGCCCTGACTTAGGGCCCAGCCAATCTCCTGCTCGATTCGGGGAATCTGCCACTCTTCAATTCGCTGACCTGTCTTATTAAGAGTTGCAACTAATTCTGTAATGAGTCTTCGACGATTGGGTTCAATCGACATGGGCTTCAGGTTGTTGTCGGTTCGAAAGTCCGAAACGATATCGAGAGCGGCTCGGTGGAACGTTCCCGCCGCAACGCCGCGAATGTCGGCACGCCAGAGACGCGTTCGAAGTTCGTCGGCCGCCTTACGAGTAAAGGTCATCGCGAGCACCTGATCTGGGGCTACGTCTCCCTCGGCAATCCGTCGTTGAATGCGCAGAGTGAGGACGTGAGTCTTGCCTGACCCGGCGGTAGCGCGCACGAGCAGTTGGCGCTGGGTTGAAGTCACCGCTTCGCGTTGCTCGGGGGTTAATCCCACCAACTGGTCTTCCGAGAAGGTCACATCGTCGCTCATCGTGAATTGAACGCTAGTGCGGAGTTGCAACATGGTCATATCGACCCAACGGTCGTCAGTAACCTGAGGGTTGTGCTGAAAGCCTTCGCCAATGGGCAACTATTCGGACAGGTGTACGGCGATGGAACCCCCCAGATCCTGTGGCTTCACGGATGGGGACGCTCGAGTGCCGACTTCGCTGCCTCGGCCGAAATCTTGGCTCGTGGTGGTGTGGCTTCCGTGGCTCTGGACCTGCCGGGATTCGGTGCGAGCCCCCTGCCTCCCTTCGTGGGTGGTGCCCGCGAGTACGCCGACCTCCTTGCGCCAGTGGTTCGAGAGATTTTCGGAGACTCGACGCCCACAGTCGTGGGTCACTCATTTGGGGGGCGCGTGGCAGCGGTTATGGCCGCTCGGCATCCCGACATGTTCTCGCACCTCATGCTCACAGGCGCGCCGCTACTGGCTCGCGAAGGTGCGCGTCGTCGTTCCCCCTGGGCCTATCGCGTTGTCAAGAAACTGGCCGCACTTGGCCTCGTCTCGCCGGCCCGTCTCGAGCGAGCCAAGCAGCAGTACGGATCGGCCGATTACCGAGCTGCCACTGGCCAACTCCGTGACATCTTGGTGGCGACGGTAGGGGAGTCCTACGAGGCCGAGCTGGCGCTCGTTACTACGCCCACCACGTTGGTGTGGGGCGCCGACGATCGCGATGTCCCCGTTACTATCGCTCGTCGATCTATTGATCAGATGAACGCGGCCACCAATCTTGTAGTCCTTGAGCATGTGGGGCATCTGGTTCCAGTGCAGGCAGCCAAGCTGCTCGCTGGTGAAGTCTCTAAGGTCATTCGATGACGCGCGCTTGGCAGTGCATCGGGCTCTTCTTCGCGCTCATCGCCATTGGCGCTCAGGGTGTTCGGTGGCTCCGGGTCCTGCAGCGTGAGCACTACGAACCCGAGGCGCTGTCGCGTTTCTTTATCCGGTGGGCGATT
>WLNA01000002.1 GCA_009726065.1 Actinomycetota bacterium | reverse complement strand
CAGCTCGGCCACGTGACCGGCACTGACGATTTTTGGAAGTCGCTGCAAGGTGCCGAGGTCGGCCACGATGGCAACCTTGGCCTCCCGTACTGAAAAAATGGCGTCAGAACTCGCGTAGCGAACGTCGGCCGCACAGATGAGGTCAATGCCACCACCGATGCAGTATCCGTGCACCGCAGCGATGACGGGGACCTTGAGTTCGGCAAAGCACGTGATGGCGTCTTGCATCCGTCGGACATCTCGATAGAGAGACTCACTCTTTTGGGCGGCCGATCGGTCGGTGCCGCTAACAACAAAGTTGCTGCCCATCTGCTTGAGATCGAGGCCCACTGTGAAGTGAGGCCCCCGGGCCGCGATGATGAGGACGCGGACGTCATCATTGCCGGCCACTTCGGCGGCAGCGCGAGGCAAGTCCTGCCATAAGTCGCGCCCCATGGCGTTACGGGCCTCGACCCGGTCCAGCCAGAGAGTGGCGACGTGCCCCTGTACTTCGAGGGTCAGTACTGGTGATTCAAATGACATAGGAACTCCCGAATCTGAGATGTCGAGAGCCTATTGCCTCCGGGGTGGAAGCACCGGCCTCGCCTTTAGACTGCTAGGGCTACCAAGCATTTCTAATTATGACGAACTTTCTCGACACGGCTACCCACTGGATTGAAGGCCAGCCCGACGCCGCCGAGCGCCGGACCATGCTGGACGAGTTTGCGACAACTGGCATTCCTAAGACCACCGACGAAGTGTGGCGTTACGCCCCTCTCGAGTATTTCAATTTGGATCAGTACGTGGTTGACGCACCATTCCTGGACCACTCCGGCGACGCGCTTGAAAACTCTATTGCCACCCTGGGCGCTGTCGTTGTGCGAACTCACAATGGTGTACTCCAAGGCGTGGAAGGGCAGCTCAATGGTGTGACTGTTGAGACAACCCAGCACGCTGGCAGCATCACTGGCTATGAGGATGATTCTTTTGTAGTTATGAACGGCGCACTGACGCCGGGCACAATTGAACTCACCGTGACGCCGGGTAGGGATATTCGTGAGACGATCGTGATTCTGCACACGGTTACTGCGGGCGCCGCATTTCCTCGGCTGAAGATTTCTATTGGTAAGAGCGCCTCGGCCCGAGTCATCGAGATTTGGTCCGGAGGGCTTGACTCTCTTGTTGTTCCCGTATCCGAGTATCACTTGGATGAGAACTCATCATTGAATTTGGCGACGTATCAGCGACTCGACCTCAGTGCTTGGTACGTTTCGCGTACCACCACTACTCTGGGTCGTGATGCCCGTATGCACCAGTCGGTCATCGGCATGGGTGCTGCGTATGACCGCGCACGCAACGACGCCGTGTTCCAGGGAACCGGCGCGCAGAACGAACTCTGGACGACCTACCTCGGCCGCGGTACTCAGGTCCACGATCTTCGCTCGCACCAGTTACACAACACCGGCCGTACCGCATCGCGACTCCTCTCGAAGGGCGCAGTTGCCGAAGAGTCACGGTCTATCTACACCGGGCTGATTGAAATCGAGCGAGGTGCGCGCCGGACCGATGCCCGCCAGACCAACCACAACTTGCTCCTTTCGCCTCACGCCCATGCTGACACCGTTCCGAATCTCGATATTCGTGAAAACGACGTGACATGTGCTCACGCCTCGTCAGTGGGTCCCCTTGATGAACTCCAGCGCTGGTACCTGGAGTCCCGTGGTGTTTCTCGTCACGACGCCGAACGTTTGATGATTCAAGGTTTCTTCAACGAAATGCTCGATGTTCTACCTCGCGATGTGGCAAGCGTGATTGAAGCCGATATTGCTAGCCAGTTAGATGGCGTGGTCGTCGTATGACCTTTACCCCTTTGATTGCAAGGGACGAACTCGTCGAAGGACAGGCCCAGCAAGTCCGTCTTGATGGACGCGTCCTGGCCGTTGTACTGCTCGGTTCTGACGTCTACGTGCTGAGTGATCGTTGCTCGCACGAGGAGTTTTCACTCTCTTTAGGCGAAGTAGATGTTGACGATAAGACCATCGAGTGCGAGCGACACGGCGCGCTGTTTTCTCTCGAAACCGGTGCCCCGGTGACATTTCCTGCGACGCAGCCAGTCGAGGCTTACGCAACACGTCAGGTCAATGGATTTGTAGAGGTGGATCTACCGTGAGCGAACTCGTAATAACTGACCTGCACTGCAACGTTGGCGACAAAGAAATCCTCCGAGGCGTCAATCTCACCGTCCGAAGTGGCGAAGTGCATGTGATTATGGGGCCTAATGGATGTGGCAAGTCGACCTTGGCCCACGCTTTGACCGGTCGCCCCGGCTACACCGTTACCGGCGGTTCGGTGACGCTTGATGGTGTCGAACTCTTGGGACTCGCTCCGTCGGAACGAACTCGAGCGGGCCTCTTCCTAGCACTCCAGCATCCCATGGAAGTTCCCGGCGTTCGTCCCGTCGACATGCTGGTCGCTGCGGGCGCAAAGCGCAATGAAGTCGAAGCCACTATGGCCCTCGAGGCAGTCAACGTTGGCCTCCGACCAGAGTTGCTCGAGCGCTTTGTCAATGTCGACCTCAGCGGTGGCGAGCGTAAGCGTGCCGAAGTTGTGCAGTTAGGTGTTTTGAAGCCGGCCTTCGCAGTGTTAGACGAAATCGACTCCGGACTCGATGTCGATGCGCTCGGCGCTGTCGCCCGACGCTTGGAGCTGGCCACCAAGGAATGGGGACTTGGCGTTTTGGCCATTACCCACTTCCGCCGACTCCTACAAGAACTCACGCCTGATGTAATCCACGTCATGAGCGCGGGGCGCGTGGTGGCCGAAGGCGGCCCGGAATTGGCCGAAGTGCTTGAACGTGATGGCTACGAGCCATTCAAAGAATCGCCGTGATGACCGTCTCTGACGGCTCAGCATTGGTAATTTAAAGAAATGGCGACCGGGCGTACAAGTGGATCTCGGAATCGAAAGATTGGCAACCAAGATCGCCTCGTTGCCCTCGGCGATGCCATCGATCGCCGCTCCGGCGTGACACGTAAAACACCTAAAGCATCCCAGCGACGAACTACTCGCGGCCGCCGTTCTACCCGACGCAAAGTTACGATCGTGCTGCTCGTGGTCGCCATGATTGGAACTGGGTTCGCCGGAACCTCCTACTGGTTGGCCCGATCTCAGTTTGAAAAAATCAACAACTTGGCCTGTGGGGAGAGCTGTTTGCCCACCATTGGTGACGAGCCTTTCAACATTCTTTCGGTGGGCTCTGACTCACGCGCCGGTCTTCATGGGGCGGCGGCGGCACAGGCCGGCGTGGTCGCCGGCCAGCGGAGTGATGTAGTCAAAGTGATTCACGTTGACCCCGGTACGCAGAAGATCACTGTTATTTCGATTCCGAGAGACACCATGGTCTCTTTGCTGGAAAATACGAACCTCTACTCTAAATTCAATCGAATCAATGTGAACTACGGCAGTGGTCCCCAGCTGCTTGCGCGGACTATCACCGCCAATTTCGGCATTCCTATCAATCACATCGTGGAAGTCAGCTTTGGTGGCTTGGCCAACTCAGTCGTTGCTCTGGGGGGCCTCTATATGAACTTCCCCTACCGCTCGAGAGACGCGTATTCCGGGCTGCGTATAAATACCCAGGGTTGCCAGCACATTGATGGCATGAGTTCCCTCGCCGTTGCTCGGTCTCGCCACTTTGAGTGGTTCCAAAACGGTCATTGGTACTACGACGGAACGAGTGATTACGGACGGATCTATCGCCAAGATGCGTTCCTCCGCGCGATGATTCTGCGCGCCCGCAAGGAGTACAACCCCAACACCATTATGAATGTCCTGGGCAAGCTGCCCGAAGGTATCACGATTGATAACTCGTTCACACTCAATAACGTGATTGCGCTCGCCGTGAAATTTCACAACTTCGATCCCAATCAAATGCTGACGTACACCTTGCCAACAATCAGTCCCGGACACGTCGGTAACTACGGCAGCGTTCTCGTCGTGAACCAGCCTGCCACTCAGCAATTGTTGGTCAATGTTTTTGGATCGTCGTTAGTGAAGCCAACTAATCCACCACCCAATGCGCAATTACAAACACCGCAACCACCTTTTGTGCCGCTTCCAACCACGACTACGACCGTCAAGCCCACGGGAACAACCATCAAGCATCCGGTGACTACTACGACGCAGCCGACCAATAATGCCTACTACTTCAATCCCAAGCCCTGCTTCCCTAACGAGGTTAAGAAGTAGGCCCTATGGGAGGTCGTTTAGGCCTTGCGTGAGCGTGTTCCACGCCAGCGTGGCGCACTTGATGCGAACGGGAAACTTCACGACACCCTGGAGTGCAGCGAGCTCCCCGAGCGCTCGAAGGTTTACGGGCTCTGGATCAAATTCGGCATCGAGTGAAGTCTCGTGAACGGTCATGAGTTGCTTAAAGGTGTCGATTGTTCCACGAACGGCTTCGAGTGGCTTGCCCTTGACGGCAGCCGTCATGAGTGAGGCTGATGACTGCGAAATTGAGCAGCCGTGGCCCGCAATCTTGATATCGACGAGGCTGTCACCTTCGACGTGCAGGTAGACCGTTATTTCGTCGCCGCAGAGTGGATTGAATCCCTCGGCCTTGTGGGCCGGTGGCGTGGCCAACTCTCCCCGGTTACGGGGGTTCCGGTAATGGTCCAGAATAATTTCGCGGTAGAGATCTTCAAGGTTTGACATCGTTAGCCAAACAACCTAACGGCTTCGTCGAGGGCTGTCACCAGCGTCTCAATATCTTCCTCATTGGAGTAGGGGCCGAAGCTGGCACGGGCCGTGGCGGCCAGTGAAAAACGCTTCATGAGTGGCTTGGCGCAGTGGTGGCCCGGCCGAACGCACACGCCGAACTGATCGAGGACTTGGGCGACATCGTGGGGGTGCACTCCTTCCACGTCAAAGCTGACCACGCTGCCGCGCATCTCCATCGTGGTCGGGCCAATGACTCGAATCCGTTCCGGAAAATGTGTAGCCAACGCACCCAACAGCGAGGCAGTTAACTGGTGCTCGTAAGCCGCAATATCTTCCATGCCCAGACTGGTGAGGTAGTGCACGGCGGTGTGAAATCCAACGGCTTCGGCTATTGGCGGTGTGCCGGCTTCGTACTTGGCGATGCCAGCAGCAGGCGAAAACCCACTCAGACTGACGTCGGCAATCATGCCACCACCACCGAGAAATGGGGGCATTGCATCCAAAATGGAGCGCCGAACCCAGAGCGCGCCAATACCTGTGGGACCCAGCATCTTGTGGGCCCCAAAGGCGAGAAAGTCGATGTCGAGTCCCGCTACATCGGTCACGCCGTGGGCTACCGACTGGGCGCCATCGACAGCAATTAGGGCGCCAGCCGCATGGGCCGCCGTCGCCAATGCTGCAATGGGGTTGATCGTTCCCAGCACGTTGGACATGCCGGTGACCGAAAGAAGCTTGGCGCCACGGAGTAGTTCCTCCAGATTGGAGAGGTCGAGGCGAAAATCGTCAGTGACTTTTATGAAGCGGATCTCAAAACCAATTTCGTCACGCAGTTGGAACCACGGCACCAAGTTGGCGTGATGCTCCATCTCGGTTAAGACCACGGCGTCTGAGGCGGTGAGGTTGGCTCGGCCCCACGACTTGGCTAGAAGATTAAATGACTCCGTTGTCCCGTGGGTGAAAATGAGTTCATCGGCTGGATGGGGTGCCCCAATAAAGCGCCCTACCGCGATGCGGGCATCTTCGTAGGCCTCCGTGGCCTCCGCGGCGGTGACGTAGACCGCACGGTGCACATTGGAGTGATAGGTCTCGTAGTAGCGCTGCATTGACTCAATGACAATGCGGGGCGTTAGCGAAGTAGCTGCCGTGTCTAGGTAGACAATGGGACGCTCGTGCACCTCCCGATGGAGCAGCGGGATATCGCTACGGACTTGCGAAGGGAGAAAAAAACTCAACTCTTCACCAGTCGGAAGGGCTCATATCCTTCTCGCTCAATCGTGTCGGCCACGGCAGCATCTCCGGAATGGACAATCTGGCCATCAATCAAAACGTGTACGTGATCTGGCTTCAACTCATCGAGGAGTTTGACGTAGTGGGTTACGAGAATGACACCCATTTGCGGGTGAGCGGCCTTGACGGTGCGAACACCGTTGGCCACTACCCGGAGTGCATCGATGTCGAGTCCGGAGTCCGTCTCGTCCAACAGAGCAACAATGGGCTCCAGGAGGGCCATCTGGAGAACTTCGTTTCGCTTGCGCTCGCCACCGGAGAATCCTTCGTTGAGATGCCGCTCCGCAAAGGTGCTGTCCATTCCGAGTCGATCCATCCACTCCATGAGGTCCATACGAACCTCCAGCACGCTCAACTCATCGAGACCCTTTCGGGCGGCGACCGCTTGACGAAGAAACTGAATGACCGAAACACCACTGATGGCTTCTGGATACTGGAAAGCTAAGAAGATTCCGGCCCGGGCCCGCTCATCGGCAGTCCAGGTGGCGATGTCCTCCCCATTGAGCAGGACCCTTCCTTCGGTGATGGTGTACCCGGGGTGGCCCATGATGACATTGGAGAGGGTTGACTTCCCGGCCCCGTTGGGGCCCATCAAGGCGTGGACCTCGCCAGCTTGAATCACGAGGTTGACTCCGCGCAGAATTTGTGAATCTTCGGCTACAACGTGGAGATTCTGGAGTTCTAAGAGGGAGGTCGTCACGGTTAAAGCCTACCGCCGTGTGTTAAATGCCCCTCCGGCTACCAGCCTCGAGCCACCCAAGTATCCAGCGAAGGTGACTCGGCGCCGACCGTACTTGGAGCACCGTGACCGGGCCAAATCGAGGTCTCGCCATCGAAAGCCCTAAAGATGCGATTTTCTATGGACTGAATAATGGTTGAGAAGTCACCGCCCTCGAAGGTGGCGTTACCCGGCCCGCCTGGAAAGAGTGTGTCGCCAGTGAAGAGAACGGGGGTGTTTTCTAATGAAAAGCAGATAGATCCGGGGGTGTGTCCAGGGGTGTGCAGCGTCCGCATACGGAGTTTTCCCACGGTTAAAACGTCGTCGTCTTCGAGGAGCGCGTCGTAGCTAGGCAGCATGGCCGCATCCTCGTGGCGCACCCAGACGTCAATACCGGCCTCACGAACGGCCTCGACTGCCTGAATGTGGTCCCAGTGTCCATGGGTTTCTACGACCTTTTGTACGCCTAGAGCACGAGCCACATCGAGTAGTCGCTCATGTTCATTGGCCGCATCGATAAGGAGCGCCTCGCCCGTTTGGCGGCATCGCACCACGTAGACATTGTTTTCGACGGGTCCCACCACAAACCGGTGCACCTCAGCCGTCGTATCAGACCAGACCAAATCGACATTATCCATAGGTACAGACTGCCACTTGGGGCCATTGGGGGACTGGCACAACCTGAGAAAAAGGACTTCTTTCGGGGCGATTTTAGGTGGCTCAGGATTCGCTATTCTCAATAAGTCCCACAGTGACGAAAAAGACGAAGGAAAAGGAACCGCCATGAACTTTGGATTCAGCGAAGAGCAAGACGAACTACGAAAGATGGTCCGTCGATTCCTTGATGACAAGTCCCCCGAGACTGCCGTTCGTGAGCAGATGGCGACCGCTGACGGTTACGACAAGTCCGTTTGGAAGCAGATGGCCGAAGAGCTTGGACTCCAGGCGCTCGGTATTCCTGAAGAGTTCGGTGGCCAAGGTTTTGGCCCCGTTGAGCAGTACGTCGTCTTTGAAGAGATGGGCGCAGCACTGCTCTGTGCTCCCTACTTCTCCACTGTCGCCCTCGCCGCTAACGCGTTGCTCGAGTCGGGCGACGACAAGGCCAAGGCTGAGTACCTCCCCGGCATCGCCACGGGCGAGACAATCGCCACGTTGGCTTTGACCGACGACGCTGGTAGCTGGACCGTGTCTGACACGTCGACCACCGCCAGTGGTTCGGGTGATTCCTACAGCATTAACGGTGTGAAGAACTACGTCATCGACGGAAGCTCCGCTTCGTTAATCTTGGTTTCGGCCAAGACCGACAAGGGTCTCTCACTCTTCGCTGTCGCCAGCAATGCTGCCGGTTTGACCGCCACCGCGCTGCCCACCATGGACCAGACCCGTAAGCAGAGCCGCCTCGAATTCGTTAACACCCCCGCCCGTCTCATTGGTACCGACGGTGGTGCCGAGGCTGGCCTCAAGGTGGCGTTGCAAAAGGCTGCCGCTCTGTTGGCTGCTGAGCAGGTTGGCGGAAGCCAGCGCGTGCTCGACAATGCCGTGGCGTACGCCAAGGAGCGCGTCCAGTTTGGTCGTCCCATCGGTTCGTTCCAGGCCATCAAGCACAAGGCGGCAGACATGCTGCTCGAAGTTGAGTCCGCCAAGTCGGCTGCGTACTACGCCGCCTACTGCTCACAGGAGAACAGCGACGACCTCGCCGTTGCCGCCAGCTTGGCCAAGTCCTACTGCTCAGAGGCCTACTTCCACTGTGCCGGCGAGAACATTCAGATCCACGGTGGTATTGGTTTCACGTGGGAACACCACGCGCACCTCTACTTCAAGCGGGCCAAGAGCAGCGAACTGTTGCTTGGTGACCCTGCTTACCACCGCGAGATTCTGGCGCAACTGCTCGGAATCTGAGTTTCGTGCAGTTGCACGAACGTCTCGCTAGCGGGGAATCAGAGCTCGATCTTCACGTCTTTCAGTCCGAAAGTCGAACACCGGTAGAACGAACACTCGTACTGCTTCATGGACTGCCACGGGCACTCGGCATGGGCCGCACCGCCGCCGGCATGTTGCCAGAATTAGGTGAACACCTCGCGCATGAGTCGGGATGGCTCGTGGCCACTGGAACTATGTCTGGTGTCGGTGCCAGTACCGGAACATTTTCTGGGACGCAGTGGCTTGCGGACTTAACCACCATCGTTGACCGTTTGTCCGAAGAGGAGCACCCTATCGCCTGTGCCGCTTTTGGGCTGGGAGGTAACGTGGCGCTGCGACTGGCCGCTCACGACGAACGCATTCGAGGCGTCGCCACCTTTGCAACCTCAGCCCACCTCGATGCGTGGTGCGGCGAGCCGGAGAAGTTTCGAGCGCAGATTAATCGTGCCGGCGTCGTGCAAGGTGGCCACCAACTGCTCGATCCCGATGAGCTGGTGCACGACGTCCTTCAGCTCGATCCGCTGGGATCTATTGCTCAGATCCCCCCGCGTCGACTGCTTATTGGCCACGGTGCCGAAGACCTTGAGGTGCCAGTCGCTCACGCGCGAGATCTCTACGCCGCAGCTGAAGAGCACGCTGAACTGCGGATTATTCAGGGTGCCGGACATACCCTGCGGGCTGATCCGCGTATGGTCGCCACACTCCTTGGTTGGCTAGACCGCCACTAAAGCGCAGAATGAATGAGTTGGGCCATCGACCGGGCCGTGGCCTCGGGTGCCGTTGACTCAGTGAGGGCTCGAACCACCACAAAGTGACGAAGCCCCCGGCCGAGAAGGTCGGGGAGTGTGCCAAGATCGACGCCGCCCGTCACAAAGACGGGATCACTACTACTGAGCTGAGACCGCACGGCGTACTCCACGCCGGTCGGCATTCGCTCCTTCTTAGTCGGTGTGGCCACAATTGGCCCGGCTGATCGATAGGAGACGGAGAGGGACAATGCGGCGGTAAATTCCGCATCCGCATGGGTAGAGATACCAATAATGGCTTGGTCGCCTAGGACGGACCGGCAGTATTCGACAGTGGCATCGTCTTGACCCACGTGGACCCCATCAGCCCCCACCTCTAGGGCTAGTTCGGGGTCATCATTCATGATGAAAGGCACGCCAAACGCGTGGCAAATTTCACGCATCTCGCGGGCGGCTACTCGCTGAACATCACGAGTGGCGTGTTTTTCTCGGAGTTGGACGATATCTACCCCGCCACGAAGGACTGCCGGCAGAAATGTACCCATGTCGGGTCGGATCCCGACGCAGAGATAGAGATGGCGAGAATGGAGATTCCACACGCAACCACCCTAGGAGGAGGCTTCGCCTAACCTCGTCGTCATATAGAGGAGTCAACATGAAAATTACACTGCTGGGAACCGGGTCCCCAATCCCGGACGCGAATCGTGCGGGCCCTAGTTCGTTGGTGAGTTCCGACGGCACGACGCTCCTGATTGACGCTGGTCGCGGGGTCGTCACGCGACTCGTGGGAGCGGGCTATTTCCCGCCCATGCTCACTGGTGTCTTATTAACGCACCTGCACAGTGATCACATCTGTGATCTAAATGACATCATTACGTCGTACTGGGTTATGTCGCAGCCCGACTCTGAGGTGCCACTCTCAATCTGGGGGCCACCCGGCACCATCAAGATGGTGCAACACATCCTCGAAATGTTGGAAGCAGACATCCACTACCGCATTTCGCATCACGATGACCTCAACGCCGCGCCGCGCCTCAATGTTGTGGAAGTGGGCCCAGGTGACGTCTTTACCGTGGGAACGATGAAGGTGAAGGTTGGCGAAACTGACCACCGGCCGGTTCACCCCTCAGTCGGCTTTCGTATTTCCGATGGCGTACATGACGTAGTGATGGCCGGTGACGGTGTTCCTTGTGACTCGCTCGACGAATTACTCGTCGGCGCGGATGCCTACGTCCAGACTGTATTGCGCGAAGACATCGTGAAAATGGTGCCGATCGCTCGCCTCCAGGACATCTTGGATTACCACTCCACGGTTGAGCAGGCCGCCCAAACGGCACAACGAGCCGGAATCAAGCACTTGATTTTGACGCACTACGTGCCGGCACCTCCGCCCGGGGGCGAAGCCGAGTGGGCCGCCGCCGCTAAGGAGCATTTTTCCGGCAATCTCGTAGTGGGTCCCGACCTCACCTCACTTGACCTAAACGCGTAAGGCAGCAAGGCAAACTGTAACGATGCAAATACCTGCCAAGGCCGACTACGCCATTCGCGCCCTGCTGTCACTGGCTAGTTCTGAAGAACCAATGAGTGCCGCAGCGCTGGCCGAAGAGCAGGGCCTTCCCGCAAAGTTTCTCGGAGCGATCCTTTCTGATCTCCGTCGAGCGGAGCTCGTTTTGAGCCACCGAGGGGCGGCCGGTGGCTACGTCTTGGCGCGACCGGCCGATCAGATCACGCTGGCTAAGGTGCTGCGCGTTGTCGGTGGACCAATGGCCGGTGTGCGAGGCAATCGTCCCGAAGATGTTCACTACGACGGCGTGGCTACTTCATTGCAGGAGGTCTGGATTGCGGTGCGCGCCAGCTTGCGCCAAGTTCTCGAACACGTCACCGTGGCCGATGTTGCCAAGGGTGAACTGCCCCTCGAGGTCACGCAATTCACAAAAGACCCAGACGCCTGGACCACCCACACTCCGTGAGTCGCATTCTCTATACCGATGGAGCCTGTCGTGGTAACCCCGGTCCCGGAGGCTGGGCCTGGGCCGAGGGAGCGACCTATTTCGCCTCGGGCTTCGACGAGCACACGACGAACCAACGGATGGAACTCCTCGCCGTCATAGAAGCACTCCGCTCCGTGCCCGATGACGTGATTGAGATTGTCTCCGACTCAACCTACGTTGTGAAGTGTTTCAACGATCGTTGGTACGCCGGTTGGCTCAAGCGGGGCTGGAAGAACTCGCAGGGCCAGGCGGTGGCGAACCGTGACCTCTGGGAAACGCTGTTTGCACTCGTTTTGGAGTCGGATCGGTCAATCTCATTTCGATGGGTAAAAGGTCACTCCGGCGACGTGATGAACGATTTCGTTGATGGGCTGGCAACCGAAGCGGCCGATCTGGGCCATGGAAGGTCGACAACACCCTGAACTGACAGGGGTCCCACGGAACTAGAATTTCCTAAGTTTCGTCGTTTCGGCGCAGAAAGGGTCACTGTGGCTTCTGAGAGTAAACAGTTTGATGTTGTCGTAATCGGCGGTGGCCCCGGAGGGTACGCCGCCGCTCTTTACGCCGCCGCCGCCGGACTCTCCGTGGCTCTCATTGAGCGTGACAAGGTCGGTGGCACGTGCCTGCACCGTGGCTGCATTCCCGCCAAAGAGTTTTTAGAAACGGCCCACGTGCTGCGAACAATCCAACACGGCAGCGCATTTGGTTTCACCACCTCCACGCCAACCGTTGATTTTGCCGTGAGTCAGAATCGAAAAAATGACGTCGTCGATCAGCTGCACAAGGGTCTCTCCGGTCTCCTGAAGGGTCGCAAGATTGATGTGCTCGATGGCACCGGTCTACTCGATGCCAACAACAGCGTCGTAGTTCTAGATGGCGCCGATGCCGGCACAACGCTGACGGGAAAGAACGTCATTCTGGCTTCGGGTTCAGTTCCTCGCACTCTGCCCGGGTTCGACGTCGACGGCGAAGTCATCTTGACCTCCGATGAATTCTTGGCTCTGAGTGAACTGCCCTCATCGGCGGCCGTCATCGGCGGGGGCGCTATTGGTTGTGAATTCGCCTCAATGCTGAGTGACATGGGATCGAATGTCACCATCGTTGAGGGCTTGCCTTCAATCCTCGCGGGATGCGACACTGAAGTGGCATCGGTCGTACAGCGTTCCTTTAAGAAGCGCGGTATCGACATCGTGACCAATGCCAAGGTCACCGGTCATACACCTGGTCAGACCGGCACCACGTTGCACCTCGACGGCGTGGACGACGTGCAGGTCGACATGGTCATTGTCTCGGTAGGCCGTCGCCCCCGTACCGAGGGCCTCCTTGGTGAAGCAACCGGAGTGGAACTTGACGAGCGTGGCTTTGTGGTGGCCGATGAATACATGCGTACCGCCGCTCCTAACGTCTTTGCCGTAGGCGACGTTGTGGCCGGAACCCCCCAGTTGGCTCACGTTGGATTTGCAGAGGCCATCGTGGCTATTAAGACCATCCTTGGTGAAGCCACCGTGCCGGTTAACTATGACCGAGTTCCGTGGGCGATCTATACGAACCCCGAAGTGGCCTTCTGCGGCCTGACTGAAGCGGCAGCCAAGGAGCGCGGTTACAACGTCGTGGTGAAGAAAGATCCCTTCGCCGGCAACGGTCGTGCACGCATCATCGGCGACACGGAAGGTGTCGTAAAGATCATTGCCGAGAAGAATGCCGACGGTACCGCTGGTCAGCTACTCGGCGTCCACATGGCCGGTCCGTGGGTCACTGAACAGTTGGGTGCGGGCTACTTTGCCGTCAACTGGGAGGCCACTGCCTCGGAAGCAGCAGCCTTGATTCAGCCTCACCCGTCTCTCTCGGAGACGTTTGGCGAGACCCTCCTCGCCCTAGCCGGACGAGGACTCCACGTTGGCTGATGTCACGCTTCCTTCCCTCGGTGAGTCCGTCACTGAAGGCATCATCACCCGTTGGATGAAGAACGTCGGTGATGTCGTTGGGCGCGACGAGCCTCTCTTTGAAATTTCCACGGACAAAGTTGACTCCGAGTTGCCCTCTCCGGCGGCGGGCGTTCTGCTCAAAATCTTGGCTAACGAAGGTGACACCGTCGGTGTCGGTGCCGTGGTTGCCGTCATTGGCGAGTTAGACGGTGCACCCGCATCTCCTCCATCGCCAGTAGATGAAGTTCCAAGTTCCACGCCGACCGCCGTGGCACCCACCACTGCACCATCCAAGTCCGATAAGGGACTAGTGGTGTCCCCAGTCGTTCGCCGCATCCTGGAAGATGGCGGCGTAGACGCTCGCTCGATTCAAGGCACCGGTCTCGGAGGCTCGGTTACCCGTCGCGATGCTGAAGCGGCCGTAGCAAAGAGACCTTCTGACGATGTAGCTATTGCCCTGACTCCAGGGCTGCGCCGTATGGCTCAGCACATGGTGGATTCCGTCCGCACGAGTCCCCACGGTTTTGTGGCCGTCGAAGTCGATGCGTCGGTTTTTGTCACACTCGATGCCGTAAGTCGTAGCACGACGGACGGTACGCCTATTACTGATGAGACACTGGTCGCACTCGCTGCCGTACGCGCGCTCGCTGAGTTTGATTTCTTCAATGCGACAGTTGCGGGTGACGACTTGATTGTTCACCGGACTATCAATCTCGGGTTTGTGCGGAGCCTTCAGCCGGCGGGCATGCTGGTGCCCGTGGTTCATGCCGCTGGCGGCCTCACTCTTCGGGCGTTAGCCCAACGTTTGAGTGATCTCTCAGATCGCGTGGAGTCCCGTCAGCTAACGACCGATGATCTTCTCGGCGGGACCTTCTCGCTTCTCGCGGCTCCGACTCCCTCCACGCTGGTGGCAACACCACTCTTAATCCAACCAAATGTGGCCGCACTCTCTGTGGGTGCCGTCCGTCATGTTCCCGTGATTGTTCTACGAGACGGTGTGGAAGTAGTTGAGCCGGGACGCCGGTTGGTGCTGGGACTCTCATTCGATCATCGCGTCGCGGACCCCGTATCTGCAGCCAAGTATCTCGAGCGGGTGGGTGAAATCCTTGCCGCCATCGACATCCACGCGGAGCGGTAGTGCTACGTCGTCGTCATCTCGGGCGTGTGGCATTTGCGGAAGTCAACGACTTCCAGCACGCCCTGCTTGAAGCCCACGACGACTACTTATTGGTCTTTGAGCATCCACCGACCTATACGCGGGGAGTTCGAGCGGGTGATGAATCATTTCTCGTAGCCCCCGAGTCACTGTCGGCCACAGTAATCGACGCTGATCGCGGGGGAGATGTGACGTATCACGGTCCCGGCCAAGTTGTCCTTTGGGCGATTGTGACGGTAGCGGATGACCCTTCGGCCGGTCGACTCCATGTTGGTCGTCTCGAAGACGGTGTAATTGCCGCGGTCCAGATGCTTGATGGCCAGGGTGCCTTGGGGGTCGTTGGTCGACTCAACGGTTTTCCTGGTATTTGGGCTCACGTTGACACGGCACCCGTGAAGATTGGCCAAGTCGGGGTTCGTACGGAGCGTGACACCTCGGGCCGCCGTCGGACGTTGCATGGCATCGCCCTCAACGTAAATGTCGACCTCGAAGCGTTTGAGGCCATTGTTCCCTGCGGCGTATCGCAGTACCCCGTTGGCTCCCTGCAGAGCCTTGGTCTGGCCACCTCGTTTAATACAGCTGAAGAGGCCATTGCCGACGCCGTGGCGACCGCTCTCGGGGGCGCGACGAGTGTGGCATCCGTGGATCGTTCGGCCGCATCGACGAGTAGTGAACGACCACTTATTCGCCGCCTCCGTAAGGCCGGGGTCGACCCCGATATGGGTCTTGATATCGCTGCACGCAAGCCAGAGTGGCTCCGCATTCCTGCACATATGGGCAGTGAGTTCAACTCGTTGCGCAAACTGACCGAAGACTTGCGCCTGGTAACCGTCTGCGAAGAGGCCGGCTGCCCCAACATTTTTGAGTGCTGGCAGGATGGCACGGCGACCTTCATGGTGAATGGTGAGCGCTGTACCCGAGCTTGCGGATTTTGTCTCATCGATACACGCAAACCCATGCCCCTCGATGCCACCGAACCGGCCCGCGTGGCCGAAGCGGTGGTCCGCCTCAATCTTTCCCACGCCGTAATTACGTGCGTTGCACGTGATGATCTTGAAGACGGTGGTGCGGGCGCGATTGCCGAAACGATTTATGCCATCCGCGAGCGCAAGCCGAACACCCAAGTTGAAGTTTTGATTAGCGATGTCAAGGGGGATCTGGATTCGCTTCAGCTCATTCTTGACGCCAAGCCTGATGTCTTGAACCACAACATTGAGACGGTGGCGCGTCTTCAATATGCCGTGCGCCCGTCGGCCGGGTATTTGCGGAGCTTGGCGGTGCTGGCTCGAAGCCGTGCGGCCGGTCTGACTACGAAATCTGGGCTGATGGTGGGTCTGGGTGAGCGTCGCGACGAAGTTGAAGAGACGCTCGCCGATCTGGCGGCGGTCGGCGTGCAGATTGCCACCATTGGTCAGTATCTGCGCCCTACGACCAAGCATCTGCCGGTTGCTCGATGGTGGGAGCCACACGAGTTTGACGAACTGGCCGCCGTGGGCCGCTCGCTCGGTTTGGCCTACGTACAGAGTTCCCCACTGACGCGTTCGAGCTATCACGCTCGAGACGCTGCCGCTGCCGCCCCCGCCCCAGTCAGCATTCGCACGACGGTCTAGAGTCTCCGGGCTCGAGAATTCGGTGCTAGGAATGGGCAGCACTTCCTGGGGGGAATTCATGTTGGGGACCAAGAGTTTTTCACGTATTGCCATAGTTATGGCCCTCACGCTTATTACAACGTTGGGCCTGGCTCACGCATCAATGGCGAGCACTATTACCGTTTCGGTGCGTGGATCGGTCAATGCGGTGTACGTGTCAACGACGTTAAGTGGCGCCGCCGCCACCGGCGTGTCAGTGACGCTCTACAACTCTAAAAACGCCACGATCGGCACGGGCGTAACCGATGCCCACGGCGCCCTTGTCTTTCATGACATCGTCCCCGGAACGGGCTACCACGCCACCGTCGGTGGAGTCAGCCGACCAGTTTTTACCGTCCTCGATACCAAGACCCCAAATGTTTCGCTCTATAACGGCCCTGCGCTCCACGAAGGACTGAACTACATCACGATGCGAGACGGCATCAATTTGGCGGCGACAGTTCGTCTGCCCGACGGCAAGACTCTCGCCAACGGCCCATTCGTGACACTTATCGAATACTCCGGGTACACCACGGCTGCACCCCACTCACTCATCGACTCATATCTAGGTCGTGCCGGCCACCCTGCAAACGACCCCCTCCTGCCTTCGTCTTCGACGGCCCTGGGTTCCCTAATTGGTCCCAGCGTTGGATTCGCCACGGTGTCATTACAGATTCGTGGATCAGGCTGCTCGGGTGGCGCCTACGACCTCTTTGGTCCGACCCTGGCAACCGACGGATATGACGCCATCGAGCGCATTGCCCGTCAGAGCTGGGTCTCGAACCATCAGGTGGGTCTCATCGGGATCTCGTATTCGGGAATCAGTCAGTTCGCTGTGGCTGGCCTCCAGCCACCACACCTGGCCGCCATCGCTCCGATGAGTCCGACTAACGACTTGTTTGCCACGGGTTCACCGGGCGGCATTCGCAACACAGGTTTCGCTGCCGGTTGGATCGCGGACCGCGTTAGGGACGCTAAGGCCGCACCACTAGGTCAGTCCTGGACGCAAGCAGAAATCGATACTGGCGACACGGTCTGCGCTGGTAATCAAACGTTCCACGAACAGGCACAGGACGTCAATGAAATTCTGGCCCTCCATGACGACCGGACCCCATCGCTTTACGACGTTCGATCACCCCAGAAGTGGGCGACCTCGATTAAGGTCCCCGTTTTCTTGACTGGTGGACTGAACGACGAGCAGACCGGACCTCAGTGGCCCGCGATCATCAGTGCACTCTCGAAGAATAAAAATGTTTGGGTCACGATGCAGAATGGAACTCACGTCGACTCTTTTTCACCCGCGATTTTGACTCGTTGGCATGAGTTTCTTAATCTCTTCGTGGGTAAACGCAAGCCAACCACGATTGGGTTTTTAGGGAGCCTCTTTATGTCCGGCGCCCAGCCCACGAGCGGAGCAACTTTCCCGGCCGTTCGCTTCACCTCGGCTTCGAGTTACGCCAGCGCTTTGACGTTGTTCAAAAAGGATGCTCGCATCCGAGTCCTCTTTGATAATGGAAACTCTTCGGCCGGCGCCGGCGTACTTTCGCCGGCGTACGAAGCAGGGTTCACCGCGTTCCCGCCAACGACGGCTAAAGCAGCGACGTACTACCTAGGTGCCAGTGGTGCCCTTCTCGGCGCTGCTCCTACGTCAGGTAGTGCGACCTACAAGCCGGATGCCTCCACCCGCCCTGCGACGTCGGCTGGATCGAGTTTTAACGCCTGGGCCGCACAGCCGAACTACAACTGGACAGCCGTGACCGGAACCGACGGCGCAGGCTTTCTCTCGGGCGCACTTACAAAAAATACGACAGTGGTCGGCCCAGCCAGCTTGAATCTCCGCCTTGCATCGACCGCTACTAATACGGACATTCAAGTGACGGTGTCGGAAGTGCGCGCTAGTGGTCAAGAAATGTACGTAACCTCCGGATTCCTCCGGGCCAGTTATCGCACTGTTGATACCAAGGCGTCGACGCAGTATGCGCCAGTGCCGCTCTATACCGCAAGTAGTGCTCACGCCTTAACCCCAGGCACGGCGGTCAATGTGCGAGTACCAATCAATCCCATTGCCTTTACCTTCCGCACTGGCTCCCGGATTCGAATCACGATTAGTGCGCCAGGCGGTGATCGTCCATCGTGGGAATTTGGAAGTCTGGTGACTAATGGTGCAGTAACGAACACCATCTACTTCGGTGCCTCTTCACTTGTCCTGCCGGTGGTGTCAACAGTGACGCCAACCGACAGTCAGCCGGCCTGCGGGAGCAACCGTGGTCAGCCCTGTCGTACGTACATCGCTGCCGGCAACGGAGGCTGATCACCTTGCTCCGGTAAACGGTCAATTCGTTGAAAGTGCCCTTGTGCCCTAGTGGCGCAAGAGCACTTTTCATTACTGTCTCCCCATGAAAGCCCTCACCACAATTCGATCTCGTGCAGTCATCTTCTCCTTGGCCGTTGCGCTGATTGGTGGAGCAATTACATTTACGGCAACTCGGGGAACGGGATTCCAGCCGACGCACCAGTTGTACGTCGGCTCCCAGCATGCCTACGAATTCTTCGCCCCGGCCTCTGATCTCCAATGCGAAGTCTCACATTCTCCGGCGCTCGGCACGTACGCCTACTGCCAGACAGCCTCACACAATCGCTCGGTGCGGATGGAAGTGGATGGAACGTTCAAGACTTGCGAGAGCGGTAGCTGCTTGGGAAATCCTGGTCTGGGAACTGTCACCCTCAGCGCCGGTACGCGCGTCATTGATGGTCCGTTGACATGCGATCTCACGGCAGACACCGTCTCTTGCTACAACCACAGTAAACGTGGTTTCGTAGTGTCTCCGACTTCCTTGTCTTCATATAAGTAGTCTTCTCCTTTATTTAATGGCATTACGCCAAGCATTTAACAAGTTGTCAGAGGTGGTATATAGTGTTTATAGCGGCGTTTTTTTGGCTTTTATGTTAATATTTCGGTTAGAACGTTTCTCAGGAGAATCTGATGCTCTGCACCGCAGGACACAACAACACCGACAACGCTCAATTCTGCTCAAGTTGTGGTGTTAACACCTTTCAGCCAGGAACTAGCACCGGCGTAGTATCTGCGAATGCTGCCACCAACGGACTCGCAATCGCCTCGCTGGTGCTGGGCATCGTCTGGGTGTTTTACATTGGCTCCATTTTGGCATTGATATTTGGACTCGTTGCCCACAAGCAGATCAAGGTAACGGGTCAGTCTGGCAAGGGAATGGCAACTGCCGGAATCGTGCTCGGCAGTATCGGGATTACAGTTCTAATACTTAGTGTTGTGATTGCGTCTGGAAATACTTACAACTAACGACTCTAATTCCCTCGCTAGCAGGGGGAATGGCGCGGACTACGCGACGAAGTACTTCGACTGCGGGTGATGGCAGATGATGGCGTCGGTTGTCTGCTCCGGGTGTAGCTGGAAGCCTTCAGAGACTTCAACGCCAATACGTCCTGCACCCAGCAATTCGGCGACTTTGGCGTTGTCGGTGAGATCGGGGCAGGCGGGGTAGCCCCACGAGTAGCGGCCGCCTCGATACTGCTGACGGAAGAGGCCAGTTAGGGTGGGTCCATCTTGATCAACAAAACCCAGCTCTTCTCGAATGCGCTTATGCCAGAGTTCGGCGAGTGCCTCGGCCATTTCAACGCCGAGACCGTGCAACATGAGGTAGTCGGTGTAGCGATCCTCGGCGAAGAGTTCCTGGCAGCGCTCACTAACGCGTGAGCCCATCGTTACGAGCATGAAACTGGCGTAGTCCTTCTCACCACTCTGCACGGAGCGGAAAAAGTCCGAGATACACATGAACGGCTCTTGGTGCTGACGGGGAAATACAAAGCGGGTCTGTTCGGTCGTCCGCGTGTCATCGGTGAAGACAACTAGGTCATCGCCATCGGCCGCGACGGGAAAGTGACCCCATACGACTTGGGGGTTGAGTAAGTTCTCGGCCTTGGCGATTGCGAGCTGCTCCCGCAGGGTGGCCCGCACGCGCGTCTTGAAGGCGTTGTCGTCTTCGTCGCCTTCGGGGCGAAAGCCCCATTGATTCCGAAAGAGAGCGGTGAGATTCAAGAACTCTGAAATCTCGTCGATGGACATCCCCTTGGCCACTCGTGATCCGAGGAATGGTGGCGGGAAGAGTTCGTTATTGTCAGCGACGTCGGGACTGCGGTGTGGCAGCCCATCGGGCTTCGGGGCCATCCCGTCACGACTACGCCGGGGAACCTTTCGCTCCGAAATTTCGCGACCGAAGAGGTCGTCTATCTCGTTGGTCTTCTTCAATTCTCCCAAACGGTCGAGAACGCGAAGCCCCTCAAAGGCATCCTTGCCGTAGAAGAGACGTCCGTTGTAGATCTCTCGAAGGTCGCGCTCGACGTAGGTACGCGTGAGGGCAGCGCCTCCCAGAAGCACGGGGAGATCTGAGTAACCCAGCTCGTTCATCACTTGAAGGTTTTCGCGCATGATGAGCGTCGACTTCACGAGGAGGCCACTCATACCCAGGGCATCAGCCTTGTGCTCATCGACCGCAGCCAACATTTCGTTAATGCCGACCTTGATGCCTAGGTTGACTACTTCGTAGCCGTTATTGGTCAAAATGATGTCGACCAGGTTTTTGCCAATGTCGTGCACGTCGCCCTTGACGGTAGCCAAGACGACCTTGCCGCGACCACCCTGGTCAGACTTTTCCATGAACGGTTCGAGGTGGGCCACGGCGGACTTCATGGTCTCGGCGCTCTGGAGTACGAACGGGAGCTGCATTTCGCCAGTGGCGAAGAGTTCGCCAACTTCCTTCATGCCGTCGAGCAGGATGTCGTTAACAATCTCAAGTGGCTTGATACCCTCGGCCATCGCCGCATCAAGGTCGGCTTCGAGTCCGGTACGCACACCGTCGATGATGCGACGGCGTAAACGGTCACGCAAGGGCAAGTCGTCGAGGTTGCTTTTGGTCGTGTCGGTGACCTTGACGCCTTCAAAGAGGTCAATCAGTTTGCGTAATGGGTCATACTCTTCGGTACGGCGGTCGTAGATGAGGTCGAGGCAAGCGGTGCGCACGGCATCGTCGATGCGAGCCAAGGGGACGATCTTGGAAGCGTGCACGATGGCGGAGTCCAAACCGGCCTCGGATGCTTCGTGCAAAAAGACCGAGTTGAGTGCCTGACGGGCGGCCGGGTTGAGTCCGAAGGAGATGTTGGAGAGGCCCAGGATGGTCTGCACACCAGGGAGTTCGGCCTTGATACGTCGAATTGCTTCGAGTGTCTCAATGCCGTCGCGGCGAGATTCTTCCATTCCCGTGGAAAGGGGGAGTGCGAGGGGGTCAATTAAAATATCTCGAGGGTCGAGTCCATATTTCTCAACAGCGAGGTTGGTGATGTTGGTGGCGGCACGAACCTTCCACTCCGCGGTGCGGGCCTGGCCCACTTCGTCGATGCAGGTGGCCACCACGGCCGTACCGAATTCGGCCGCTAGTGACAAAAAGCCATCCAAACGAGTTCCGGGACCCTCACCCTCTTCGAGGTTGACGGAGTTCAAGATGGCCTTACCACCGAGCCACGTCAACGCGGCGCGGGCGGTGGCGATTTCAGTGGTATCAACCATTATGGGAACGGAAGCCTGGGTGGCGAGGCGGGACATAAGTGCATCCATATCGCCAATTCCGTCTGCACCGGTGTAGTCCACACAGACATCCAAGATGTGGGCACCCTCTTTGATTTGATCACGGGCCATACCGACGCAGGTGTCCCAGTCGCCTTCGAGCATCGCTTCACGGAACTTCTTGGAACCGTTGGCGTTAGTGCGTTCACCAACCAGGAGCACTGAGCGATCTTGGTGGTACGAGGTAGATGAATAAATCGACGAGACCGATGGCTCAAAGACGGTGGTGCGCTCGGCGCGAGTCACCTTGCCCACTTCTTCCACGACCCGAGCGAGGTGTTCGGGAGTCGTGCCACAGCAACCACCCACGGCTGCGACGCCGTAATCCGCCACGAATCGAGCGAGGTGTTCGGCCAGGCCGTCAGGTGTGAGGTCGTAGTGCATCTTGCCGTCGACGACGCTGGGCAGCCCCGCATTGGGCAAACAGGCCAATGGCACGGGCGCGGTGTCAGAAAGCTGACGCAGTGGCTCGTGCATCTCGACGGGGCCGGTGGCGCAGTTCAGTCCTAGGACGTCAACGCCGAGTGGGAGAAGTGAGGTAATCGCCGAGCCAATTTCGGTACCGGGCAGCATTCGTCCGGTGAGTTCGATGGTGACTTGGGCTTGAATCGGCACGATACGTCCGTGGCGAGCCATCGCTCGGTGACAGGCGTTGATGGCTGCCTTGCCGGAGAGTAGGTCAAACATGGTCTCAACGAGCAGAAGGTCGACTCCGCCTTCGAGGAGTCCGTAGGCCAGTTCCTCGTAGGAGGCGGAGAGCTCGTCGTAGGAAATCTGGCCGAGGGTGGGGAACTTGGTTCCGGGGCCAATGGAGCCAGCTACGAATTTCGGTGAGGTCGTGGTGGCGTACTCATCAGCGACGCGCCGAGCAATTTGGGCCGAGGTAATTGCGAGTTCGTGGGCCTGCTCGGGAATGCCGTACTCAGCGAGAACGACCGAGAATGAACCAAACGAGTTGGTCTCGATGACGTCCACACCGACATCGAGAAACGACCGGTGTAGTCGCTCAATGGCGTCTGGACGAGTTAGGACGAGGAGTTCATTGCAGCCCTCGAGGTCGTCACCACCGAAATCGGCCGCCGTGAGGTTTTCTAACTGGAGATTGGTTCCTGTGGCTCCGTCAAAGATCAATGCGCGCTTGGCCAGTGCGGCGAGATAGGGGTCGCTGGCACTCGGACGTTGGAAGGGGGGCAAAGTAGTCATGGCGATGCCTCAAGGCTACCGTTTCACCTCTCCGGAGCCCTCGAACCGACGTCTTGAGTACGAGAGCGTAGTGGGAGCCCACCGGTACGCTTGGGTGATGAAGATCTATACCCGTGATGGTGACGACGGCACGACCGGCCTCTACTTTGGTGGTCGAGTCCCGAAGAGTTCTGATCCGATCGAAGTTAACGGAGCGGTGGACGAAGCCCAAGCCGCCATTGGCTGGGCCCGGGCCCTCCAGGGATCCGACAGTGAGCTCAACAAAGTGCTTATTCATATTGAGCGCGACCTCTGGGTCCTTATGGCCGAAGTGGCGACCTTGCCAGAAAATCGTTCGAAGTTGACTCCAGGCAAGTCTCTCGTTACTGCGGCGATGGTGGCGCAGTTGGAATCCCAGATTGACGCCTATAGCGCGCTCATTGAAATACCAAAAGAGTTCATCGTGCCGGGTGCCAACCAGGCCTCCGCCTCCTTAGACGTCGCTCGTACGGTCGTGCGTCGAGCGGAGCGGATAGCGGTGACCTATCCACTGCCCGACTCTGAAGTGATCGCTTACCTCAACCGATTGAGTGACCTAATTTGGACATTGGCCCGCTTCGCAGAGGGACCTAATCACCCGACGGCCCGCGCCGCCGAGTAAAGGAAAGAGGGAATGAGCATGGCTCGCACTGTTTCGGTTTCATCTATTCGTGAACTCACAAGTTTCAGTTCCGTAGTAGTTCCCTTGGTCCTAACTGATGGTGCCCTCACCGTGGCCGCGGGAGTGCCGGCCATCGTGAATGGCGTCACCCTGCCGTCGCCGATTTCTTCGGAGTGGTGTGAGAAGCAAGGCCTTCGTCCCAAATTGGGCTCTTCGGTGACCTTTCGCGCAGTTGACGGAACCGCCGTCACGCTTGTGGTCACGAACGGTGCGAGTACTTCACGAGAACAGTGGCGTCAGATTGGTGCGATGGCCGCCAAAGTATCGCCCAAGGTGCCCACCGCCATAATTCTCTCAATTTGGCCCACTCGGCCTGTGGTTGACATCGCCCAGGCGCTGGTTGAAGGAGTGCTGCTCGCAAATTATTCCTACAAAGGTGCCCCGGAGAGTGCCCCAGTCGGCATCATCGCGGTTGGACCTGATGCCGAGTCACTGGACGAAAGCGTGGCCGATGGTGTGCGCCTCGGTTCGCTCGTTGCGAGCAGCGTGAATTGGGCCAAGCATCTCATCGATATGCCTGGTATGGATCTTCATCCCAAAGCGTTCGCTAACTTTGCCACCGCACGTCTTGAAGGGATTCCCAATGTCGAACTGGAAATCTGGAAGGACTCCAAGATCGCCGAAGAAGGCCTCGGTGGACTCCAGGGCGTAAATCTCGGCTCGTCGCAGCCTGCCCGCCTCGTACTCGCCACCTACGCTCCGGCCGGTAATCCTGAGGCACCCCACGTCGTACTCGTCGGCAAAGGGGTCACCTTTGATACTGGGGGCCTTTGGCTGAAGACGCCAGCGGGTATGGCCACGATGAAGACGGACATGGCGGGCGCAGCCATTGTTATCTCGGTCATCGCCACTGCGGCCGAAATGGCTCTCCCGATTCGCATCACCGCGATCGCCCCTCTCACCGAGAACATGATCGGTGGCGCAGCGATGAGGCCCGGTGACGTGCTGAAGATTCGCAACGGCAAGACGGTGGAAATTATCAACCCCGATGCTGAAGGTCGGATCATCTTGGCCGACGGACTAAGTCTGGCGGCCGAGCGGCAGCCTGACGCAATTATTGATATCGCCACGTTGACAGGTGCGCAAGTTGTGGCGCTCGGTGAAGACATGGGTGCGCTGTTTGCAACTGATGACGTGCTGGCCTCACAGCTCTTGGCTGCCAGTAGTGAAACCGGTGAACCCTTTTGGCAGCTCCCGCTGGTGGATGGCTACGAGTCTCAGCTCGAGTCTGACGTCGCTGATCTCAAGAACCTTGGTAAACCCGGCAACGCCGGTGCGATTGTCGCGGCGCTGTTCCTGAGGAACTTCACGAACGGTATTTCGTGGGCTCACCTCGATGTGGCTGGACCAAGTCGAACGGACAGCGCGCGCGGGTACTACCAGCGTGGCGCGACGGCATTCGGTGCTCGCACTCTGCTGCAGTATCTGATTACGCGCTCACGACAGTCGTAGTACGCGCGATGTGCGTGACGGCACATCGCGATCAAGCGACGGCGAGCGCACATCGTTGCCGTCGGGACGTCCGATCAAAATGCTGCCGAACAGGCGCCATGGTGCGGTTACTCCGGCTAGCGACAAGATCTCGGCTTCATGACGAAAGTTGCCCCAAAAACAGGTGGCCCAATTCTCGTCTTCGACCGCAAGGAGCAACTGCATCGTGGCCATGGCGGCGTCGGTGTGCCAGTAGGGGATGGGCCAGGCGTCTTGATTGGCGAGTCCGCTCTGGGCCTTGTCGGCTTCGCTGTAGCGCCCGGTATAGAGGTCGGGATTCGAAAGAGCGAGGACTACACCACCGGCACGCAGGAGGCCATCGGCGCGTCGAGCATTTGAACGCCACGACTTATCGGTGGCGGCCTCAAAGTATGCAGCGACCTTGATTGGTTCAATCACGACGAACTGGACGCCGGCACTATTGCCGGCCGTTGGAGCACTCAGTGCCAATTCGCACCACGCAGCCATCAGATCGCCAGGCACGGGCGTGCCATCAAAGGAACGGACCATACGGCGCCGGCGGGCGAGATCGGAGAACTCCACCTAGGCAGACTAAAAGACGCCGTTGTCTATTCCTGACCAAAATGGTAGGGTTTAACTCCTAAAGGAGTTCACTATGGCTACCCCCCGCGACTTACTCAACGCCGCCAAGTCCGAGATTCGTGAAATCGAAGCCTCGGCTGTTGCGGCGCAACTAGATCACTTCACCATTCTCGACGTCCGCGAACCGGACGAGTACGACCAGGGCGCCGTCCCTAACGCCGTCCACGTGCCCCGTGGTCAGCTCGAATTCTCGATTGAAGGTCGTCTACCCGACAAGACTGCGCACATCGCCGTCTATTGCGCCGGTGGTGTCCGTTCGGCCTTTGCGACCAAGACGTTGCAAGACCTCGGCTACCAAGACGTTGTTTCGGTTATCGGTGGTTTCAACAAGTGGAAGGACGACGGCCTGCCTTGGACGACTCCTCGGACGCTGACGGCCGATCAGCGCAACCGCTACCAGCGTCACCTACTACTGCCTGAAGTTGGCGAAGTGGGTCAGCTCAAGTTGCTTGACGCCAAGGTCTTAATGCTCGGTGCGGGCGGACTCGGTTCGCCTTCGGCGCTGTACCTCGCCGCGGCCGGTGTTGGAACAATCGGCGTCATTGACATGGACGTGGTTGACGCTTCGAACATTCAGCGTCAGATTCTCCACAACATGGACCGCGTCGGAATGCGCAAAGTCGACTCCGCGAAGGCGACGTTGTCAGCGCTCAATCCCGATCTGAATGTGATCACGTACGACACCCGCTTGGGTGCCGACAACATCCTGGACATCATCGATGGCTACGACGTCATCGTCGACGGAACGGACAACTTCCCGACGCGCTACCTCGTCAACGATGCCGCTCTCTTAAAGAAGATTCCCGTCGTGCACGGTTCAATCTTTCGATTCGAGGGTCAAGTCACCATCTTCAACCCCTACGTCGGACCTTGCTACCGCTGCATGATTCCCGAGCCACCGCCCGCCGAACTCGCGCCAAGCTGTGCCGAGGCCGGTGTTTTGGGCGTGCTGCCCGGCATCATTGGTTCGATCCAGGCTCTTGAAGCGTTAAAGCTCATCTTGAACTTGGGCGATCCGTTGGTGGGCCGTCTGCTTAGCTACGACGCACTCGACCAGTCATTTAGAACCTTCAAGGTCCGTCGCGACCCCGCGTGCCCTGCCTGTGGCGAGAACGCTGGGGAAATTGTGATTGCCGAGTATGACGAGTTCTGCATGCCTCATGCGGTGTTGAAGGCTTAGTCCTTCGCGGTTACCACAATGGTGCCAGCAGCCTTGTCGTGCAGAGTCTGCTTCTGCGGGTCCCAGAGGGGCCAGAGGACGTTGAGCAAGAGTGCTACCTGACCTAGTGGTCGCAAGACCCAGGTCATGGAGGAACCAACATTGAGGAGCTGGAGGACCGCGGCGCGCCGGTAGGCCATCTCGGGTGTCATGGGGCTGCCGTCGGCAGCGACGACGCGAATTCTGAGTGCCTTGGCGCCGACGGTTTGCCCGTGGCGCTTTGTCCACATGAGCGATAGGTACGCGAACTGAATAGCAAAGCCAACGAGAGTGGCGATAATGGGTTGAGCGTCGACTAGGGCCACACCCACAACGAGCAGCAGCGGCACAAGAACGAGAAAGTCCACGAGCGATGCCCCGACTCGCTTCCACCAGCCAGCCAATTCCAGTTGGCTCGAGGCGCTAGTACAGGCGCCACACTGCTGACCGTCATACTGCGTTCCACACTCGGTACAAAACATTGGTGCTCCTTGGTCTGTTCAGTAGGAATAGTAAAGCGATTGATACCAGGAAATTGCGATACTGAGTGCATGCCCGGCGGCAATCGTTCGCTGCGTTTCTATCTCGACGTTCGCAGATTTCGGTGCATTCATCCACGAAAGAACGCGTGCTGCCCCTTCCTCTGGCGACGCAACGTGTGACGACAGGGGGAGCAGTTCAGCACCGATTGTGGTCCAGGTCACCGCAGGGATGCCGGCGCGCATGGCTTCAAGGAGAACGAGCGGTTGTCCCTCCCATTTGGAAGGCAAAAGGAAGTAATCGGTTGCGGGTAACCAGGCTGCGGCGTCACTCACAAAGTCCACCGTTCGAAAGTTGCGTTCGAGTCCGAGAGCGATGATCCGCGACTCAAATTGCGCTCGCAGTGGTCCATCGCCACAGCAGACCATCACCACGTTCGTATCGCGTAGGCATTGAGCGAATGCGAGTAGTGAACCATGATCTTTTTGTGCCGAGAACCGAGCCGGCCACAAGGCAACAAAGTCGTCGTCGGTTGTGCCAAACCGCTCATTGAACTCTGAACGAGTCCTTGGAGTCCATTCGGGCGGGGTGGCGTTTTCCAAGAGCCCAACAGTGAAGCCGAAGGTCTGCAGAACTGATTGCGGTCCAGGGCCGCAGGCTAAAACTTTGACGGGTAGGAGACGTAGAAGTCGCAGAAGACCCTTAGGAACGGCCGTCGGGTCGATTCCGTGGCAGGTCACGAACCGCTTGGCCCGACGACGAGCGAGAGCCACGAAGGGGCCCGTGCGTAGCCCGTGGCCGTGAACTACATCGGCTCGCAGTAGTCGAGCATGGCGACGAAGTGCATAGAGAAAGGGAATCCCGAACCATTTGAGAAGCGGAGGGGCGACAAGATAGGCCACTCCTCCCACGGATTCCTTGGTGGTGCCTCCGCCAATCAGAACGCTGACTTGACTACCGGAACTGGCCAGAGCCTCGCTGATGAGGCGGACCTGAGCCTGCATACCACCCGTACCGTCATTGGGTAGCACCATTAGGACCCGTGGGGTAGTCGAACTCACCCAGACATCGTGCCATGTCGAATCGTCAAGTTCGGCGCAAACCTCTAACCTTGGTAGTTGTGACAAGCGCAAATGGACGATTTACGGATTCAGGTATCGAGATTAAGCCGGTCTACGGCCCCGAAGACCTCGAGGGCTTCGTCCCAGAGAGTGACCTGGGCACGCCCGGTACGTACCCCTACACCCGCGGGGTGCAGCCGACGATGTACCGCGGTCGACTCTGGACGATGCGCCAGTACGCCGGTTTCGGAACGGCCGAAGCCACCAACGAAAGGTTCAAATTTCTCCTCGGAGCCGGCCAGACCGGACTCTCGTGTGCCTTTGACTTGCCGACCCAGATGGGTTTTGACTCGGATCATGTTCGAGCTGAAGGCGAAGTGGGCAAAGTTGGCGTCGCCATCTCGTCACTCGAAGACATGCGTCTCCTGCTGAGCGGATTACCACTCGACGAAGTGACAACCTCGATGACGATTAACTCCACTGCTTCATCGCTCCTGTTGATGTACCAGCTCGTCGGTGAAGAGCAGGGTGTCTCTGGCGACAAGCTCCGCGGAACAATTCAAAACGACATCTTGAAGGAGTACGTTGCTCGCGGAACGTACATCTACCCACCGCGGCCTTCCATGCGCCTCATCGTTGACACCTTCGCCTACTGCGCCAAGGAGATTCCGAACTGGAACACGATTTCAATCTCCGGTTACCACATTCGAGAAGCGGGATCGACGGCCGCCCAAGAAGTGGCCTTCACGCTCGCGAACGGCATCGCATACGTTGAAGCGGCGCTCGCGGCCGGACTTAAGCTCGATGACTTTGCGCCACGTCTCTCCTTCTTCTTCAATGCCCACAACAACTTCTTTGAAGAGATTGCCAAGTACCGAGCCGCTCGTCGCTTGTGGGCGCGCATCATGACAGAACGCTTTAAGTCGCAGGACCCTAAGTCGGCCATGCTTCGATTCCACACCCAAACCGGTGGATCGACCCTGACGGCCCAGCAGCCCCAGAACAACGTGGTGCGCGTTACGCTGCAGGCCCTCGCGGCTGCCCTCGGCGGCACTCAGAGTCTGCACACCAATGGATTTGACGAGGCCCTCGGTCTGCCAACCGAACAGGCCGCCAAGTTGGCACTGCGAACCCAGCAAATCGTTGGCTACGAGTCAGGTATCGCCGATACGGCTGACCCCCTCGCCGGCTCATACTTCGTTGAGTCCCTCACCGACGAGATTGAAGAACTCGCCACTGACTACATCAAGCGAATTGACGAGATGGGTGGCGCAGTAGCCGCTATCGAAGCCCGCTTCATGCAGGACGAAATCGAAACCGCGGCCTACGACTTTGCTCGAGCCGTTGATCGGGGTGAGAAGGTGGTGGTTGGTGTTAACAAGTTCAACGAAACCACGAACCAGAAGAACGATGTCTTCCCAGTTGACGTGGAGCAGCAGCGCGCTCAGGAGAAGCGAGTGCGTGAACTCAAACTCCGCCGTGACAACGCAGCCGTGACGGCCGCGTTGGACGAACTGGCGACAGCGGCCCGCGGTTCGAGCAACCTGCTCTATCCCATGAAGACGGCGCTCTCGCGCATGGCGACGCTCGGCGAAGTGGCCGACACGCTCCGTGGCGAGTTCGGCATTTACCAGCCCAGCTAGGAACTAGCGGGCGATTGGCTCGCTGTAGTGAATAACGTACGGCTTTTCTGAGTAGAAGTGATGCGTTGCGGCACGCCACTCTTCAAAGAGAGGCGAAGTACGGAATCCCTCCATGTGTGCCTTGACGCTGTCCCACTTCACAATCAAGACGTAATTGAGACTCTCGACCACACGGCGCACTTCGGCACCGTGGCATCCAGGCGCTGATTCGATGATGGCGAAGGCTTTAGCCATCGCCGATTCAAATTCGGCTTCGCGGCCCTCGATAACGGTGAGCCATGCGTGTTCGAGAATCATCGAGCGATCCTTTCGAGGAGTCGGGTACGTAGTGGGCCATCGAGCGCAGTGTCGACTGCCGTCATGGCCAGAATCATGGCCCCTTCGAGAACGGCTTGGTCGGCCGAGGCCGTGATGCACGATGCGGTGAACTCGGGCTGGTGGTTTGTTGCTCCGTTGGTCTCAATCTTGATGAGAGGGTGAATCGATGGGGTCACCAGGGAGACATTGGCCATATCGGTAGAGATCGTTGGCTTCGTAATGCCCTCGTCATCGAGTTCGAACGTACGCCCAAAGCGCTCCGCATTACTGCGGTAGTGCTTGAGGATGTCCCCGTCGGAAACCATGTGCGTGAACTCGTGGCCGAGAACTTCGATTTCGTAACTGGTGTCGGTAGCCAAGGTGGCTGCTTGGAAGCACTTATCCACTCTTGTACGCAGCTCGTTCAGTCGTTCAATATTGATGGAGCGACACATGAACTGGGCCACCGACTTGGCGGGGATGATGTTGGCAAATGAGCCTCCGGTCTTGACCATGTGATGCACCTGGTCGCCGGGGCGGAGTTGTTGCCGTAGGAGTCCGATTGCCACTTGAGCCAAGGTCAGGGCGTCAACGGTATTGCGACCCTCCCACGGAGCAGCCGAGGCGTGAGCCTCCTTGCCGAGGAGGGTCAGCTCGAAACCTACGACGGCGAGGCACTGTGCTTCGAGTCGTTCGGTGGACCAGGGGTGGACCATCATCGAGAGGTGGATATCGTCAAAGAGCCCGGCGTTAATGATGTCAACTTTTCCACCGCCACCTTCTTCGCTTGGCGTGCCAAAGACCACAATCGTGGCGTCTATTTCATCCGCTAATTCACCCAATGCCAGCGCCGCCCCAACGGAAGAGGAGGCGATGATGTTGTGACCGCAGGCGTGACCAACGTCAGGCAGCGCGTCGTACTCAGCGCAGAGCGAGATGCGGAGTGCGCCCGAGCCCTTGGTAGCTCGAAAGGCAGTTTCGAGTCCCGCAATGGGCCGTTCGATAACGAAGCCCTGACTGGCGAGCAGTGCTGTTGTTACTTCCGCGGCGTGAAATTCCTCGTACCCAATTTCGGGGCGAGCGTGGATATCGTGACTCAGCGCCAAGAGTTGGTCCCGCACCGCAGCAACTGAGCCCTGAATCCGATCGTGGAGACTCATTCAATAACCACGACGACGTCACCAGCGGACACGCCGTCACCGGCCGCCACTTTGACCTCTTTGACGACGCCGGCCTTGTCAGCGTTCACGGCATTTTCCATCTTCATGGCTTCGAGAATGACGACGGTCTGGCCCGCTTCGACGGTGTCACCTACGGCTACGGAAACCTTGACGATTGTTCCTTGCATCGGAACAACCACGGCACCCGATCCTGCTCCGGTCACGCTGGCGCCACCACCGCGACGAGGTGAAGCCTTGGCAGCCGCAGGGGCTGCCGTGCCCACTACTTCGGGCAGCCACAGATTGACGTTGATACGGCGTCCGCCTACTTCGGCCGTTACCGAGCGACGCACAAGTGCCTCACCTTCGTCGCCGACAGCACTAGGAGTGGCCACGATGCCCGAAAGGTCCAAGATCTCTTCAACCCACTTGGTGGAGTGAATACCCTCGACGAAGTCGGGGTGCTCCAAAATCGCCACGTCGGCCGGCAATGTCGTTGCGATGCCCTCGATGACGGTTTCTTCGATGGCTCGCAGTAAGCGTCGGCGGGCGCGGTCACGGTCGGGGCCCCAGACAATGAGCTTGCCGACGAGGTTGTCGTAGTACTGACTGATGGTGTCGCCCTGGGCGTAGCCGGCATCGAGACGAACACCGGGGCCGCTGGGCTCGCTAAAACGAGTGATTGTGCCGGGGGAGGGGGTGAACCGTCCACCGGTGGGGTCCTCGGCGTTGATGCGAACTTCAATGGCGTGACCCCGGCGTTCAATGTCTTCTTGACCGAAAGGAATCGCTTCGCCGGCGGCGATGCGCAGTTGCCACTCGACGAGGTCGAGACCGGTGACGAGTTCAGTCACGGGGTGCTCCACCTGGAGGCGAGTGTTCATTTCGAGGAAATAGAACTCACCATCCTGGAAGAGAAATTCGACAGTTCCGGCATTCACGTAACCGCAGGCACGGGAAACCTTGACGGCGGCCTCGCCCATGGCCCGACGAACATCGTCAGGGAAGTTTGGCGCCGGAGACTCCTCAATCAACTTCTGGTGACGGCGCTGGGCGGAGCAGTCGCGCTCACCAAGCCACAGCACGTTGCCGTGTGTATCAGCGAGCACTTGCATCTCAACGTGGCGGGGCCACGTGAGGTAGCGCTCGACGTAACACTCGTCTCGCCCGAAGTAGCTCAGGGCTTCACGTTTGGCACTCTCGAGCAATTCGGCAGCTTGGTCGGCCGAGTGGACGACCTTCATGCCACGACCACCACCGCCATACGCAGCCTTAATAGCTACGGGCCAACCGAACTCGTTACCAAAGGCGATCACTTCCTCGCCACTGGTCAACGTCTCGTTGCGACCTGGTACGCCAGAGACTCCGGCGGCCTGTGCGGCAATACGTGAGGAAATCTTGTCGCCCATGACTTCGATCGCTTCGGGTGGTGGTCCTATGAAGGTCACGCCACGTGCGGTGATTGCGCGCGCAAAGTCGGTGTTTTCTGAAAAGAAGCCGTAGCCGGGGTGAACGGCATCAGCACCGGAGCGCTCAATGACATCGAGGATGGCCTCGGTGTTGAGATAACTCTCGGCAGCCGTCTGACCACCAAGGGCGTAGGCCTCATCGGCGAGGCGGACGTGCATCGCTTCTCGGTCGAGTTCGCTGTATACCGCCACGGTGGCGATACCCATTTCACGACACGTACGAATGACGCGGACAGCAATTTCTCCGCGATTGGCAATCAAGACCTTCTTTAGCACCAGTTCTCCTCGCCTACTTAGACCTATATTTTTACCACTGGCAGTAAAACTCTAAGGTTTGGTCTATGGATTCCATTCTCTGGCACATTCGTGAATTTGCCGAAATCGACTCAACAAATACCTATCTTGCCCAAGAAGCCCAATCTGGCGCGCCCGAAGGGGCCGTCGCGCGGGCAGATTTTCAATCGGCCGGCCGAGGAAGGCTGGACCGCTCCTGGGAGGCCCCACGAGGTGTTTCGCTCCTGGCGTCCATCCTGCTGCGTCCCACAGTGCCACCGGAGCAGCGATTCTTAGTGTCGGCCGCGGTGGCCCTTTCGGCCCGGACTGCCCTCACTCGCCTCTGTGGGCTCCAGCCCGAATTGAAGTGGCCCAATGATTTAGTCGTTGGTAAACGCAAACTCGGTGGACTGCTCAGTGAGGTCGTCGGAGATGGTGAGGGGTACGTCGTAGGTATTGGCGTGAATCTCCAGTGGCCCGGACCCGAGGGGGTCGGTGGTACCTGCGTGTTGGATGAGATGGGTGTTTCGATCGAACCTCGAGCCATGCTCGACATCACGCTCGGTGAGATAGGACGTCGTCGATCGCTGCTTGACTCCGAGAGTGGGCGAGTCGAATTGCACGACGAGTTAGTGCACGCACTCGCGACATTGGGTCAAATGATTCGCGTTGAGCGGGCCCAAGACTCGCTCACGGGTACCGCCATTGCGCTTGAGCGTGACGGCACGCTGATGGTGGCAACCCCCGACGGCGTCGTAGCGGTACGGTACGGCGACATCGTGCACCTACGAGCGGCTGAGACGCTGTGATCAAGGTTCTCGTTACCGGAGCGGCGGGTCAGGTAGGGCAAGATCTGCTCGACGTTTTGGCGGGTCGGATACCACCGGGCGGTGACCCTACCTTTCAGCCTGACGGGTCGGCAATATCGCCGGATGACTTCAGCGTCATGGGATTAACTCATCACGATCTTGACGTCACCGATGTAGTAGCCGTCCATCGCACCGTGGGTATGGTCCGTCCGGACATCATCGTGCACCTCGCGGCATACACCGCCGTAGACAAAGCAGAGAGTGATGCCGCAACCTGCTTTGCCGTGAACGAAGTGGGCACTGGCAATCTTTCGGACGCCGCATTTGAGTTTGGGGCACGGCTGATTGCCGTCTCAACGGACTACGTCTATGACGGGCGCAAGGGTGCAACGTATGTGGAGTCTGACGCTACGAATCCCAGCGGCGTCTACGGTCGCTCCAAGTTGGCTGGAGAACTTCGTTGTCGTCCACAAGACACAATCGTTCGTACTTCGTGGGTAATGGGTCTGCGCGGTCGCAATGTGTTGCACGTTATTGCGGATCGAGTTGCTCGCAATGAACCGGTCCGTTTCGTGACCGATCAGGTGGGTACTCCCACGTTTGCGGCCGATCTCGCTCGGGCTCTCGCTTCGTTTGCTCGCCGACCACTCGGTGGCATCTGGCACGTTGCAAATAGGGGAACGACTTCGTGGTTTACGGTGGCCGAGACCGCTGCACGTGAATTCGGTGCCCCCGCGGGTTTTGTCAGGCCAATTGTGACCGACGAACTTTCACCAGCGCCCGCCGCAACTCGCCCACCACGAAGTGATCTCTCGACACAGAAGTGGGAGTCGGCGGGTTTCGAACCAATGCCCGAATGGACCGCGGGTCTTTCCCGTTTCGCGGCAGCGCGGAACTAAGGTTTCCCTACATGTCCCTGCTCGATTCCACCTACCAAACGGTGTCTCAACCCGAGCGCATCGCGGTGATTGGTGCCGGATACGTCGGAATCCCCACGGCAGTGATGTTGGCCCATTTTGGCCACAGCGTGGTCATTGCCGAACGAGATGAATTTCGCCGTGAATCGATTCGTTCTGGTCGTTCTCCCATTTTGGAAGAGGGCCTAGAAGATGTGCTGGCCGCGGTGGTGCAGTCAGGTCATCTCGAAGTCACCGATGACGCGGTCAAGGCTGTTGCGGGAGCCAGGTTCGTTTTTCTCTGTGTCGCTACCCCCATGGATGACGATGGTCGTGCCGACCTCTCCTTTGTCGACGCCGTGGCGCATGAGATTGCTCACGCGCTGCGTGATGATGCAATTGTCGTGAACAAGTCCACTGTGCCCGTTGGCACCATGGAGCGTGTTACCTCGATTATTAATCGCCCCGGCGTGCGAGTCGTTTCCAATCCCGAGTTCCTTCGGGAGGGCACCGCTCTGGGCGATTCCCTGAAGCCCGACCGTATTGTGGTGGGGGCCGCAGATCGTGATGCGGCTAAGAATGTGGCCGAACTGTTCGCCTCGACTGGCGCCCCCGTCGTTGTGACGGATGCGACGACCAGCGAGCTCATCAAATATGCGTCAAACGCATTCCTGGCCACCAAGCTGTCTTTCATCAATACGATGTCGCGCCTCTGTGACCAACTCGGCGCTGACGTCGACGACCTCGTGCGGGGCATGGGGAGCGACCATCGAATCGGTTTTCCATTTTTAAATCCCGGTCCGGGCTGGGGGGGTTCATGTCTCCCAAAGGACACCTCCGCACTGGTGGCCATTGCCACCGACGCGGGACTCTCGCTTGATGTTGTTCGTGCGGCAATCGAGTCCAACGCGGCCCAACAGCGCCACATTGTCTCTCAGGTAGCGACGATGGTTGGAGGCTCTCTCTCTGGCAAGACGATTGCCGTTCTGGGCTTGACTTTCAAGGCCAATACCGGTGATCGGCGAGACTCGCCCGCACTCCAAGTAGCCGAATTACTGCTCGCCGCAGGGGCCCACTTACGCTCCTTTGATCCAACGGTCTCGATTGACGACTCCTCGGCGGACATCGCCAATCTTGGAGTCTGCGCCACCCTCGAAGAGGCTCTAGCCGGCGCCAATGCCGCGGTAGTTCTGACCGAGTGGGCCATGTTCCATTCACTCGATTGGCTCCACCTAGTGCCCACGATGGCCCAGCCGGCTATCTACGACGCTCGAAGTGTGATTGACCTCGTTGCGGCTCGTGCCGCTGGAGCCACCGTTCGGAGTATCGGAAGGTCATGAATATCGTCGTCACGGGAGGAGCCGGCTTCATCGGTTCTCACCTCGTTGATGCCCTACTCGCGCGTGGGGACTCGGTAGTGGTCTTTGATGATCTCTCGACGGGAACGCCAGAAAATCTTGCAAGTGCTCTGGCTAGTGGGCGCTGCGAACTTCGTGTGCAGGATGTGTCGCAGGGAATCGACTGTGACATCCGCGTGCAAGAGGTGTACCACTTAGCTTCGCCCGCATCGCCGCCCGCGTACCTCGCACATCCCCTCGAAACATTGGCAGTGGGGTCAGAAGGTACACGTCACGCCCTCGAATTGGCGCGGCGTGATGGCGCCAATTTTCTGTTGGCGTCAACATCTGAGGTCTACGGCGATCCGGTAGAGCACCCGCAACGCGAGTCGTACTGGGGCAATGTCAACCCCGTCGGGCCACGTAGCGTCTACGACGAAGCGAAACGATTTGCTGAGGCACTGACAACGGCCTATCGCTGCACGCATCAGTTACCTGTCGCAATTGTGCGTATATTCAACACGTTCGGCCCACGACTCGCCGAGGGTGATGGCCGCGTAGTTTCAAACTTCATTTGCCAGTCTCTGCGAGGCGAGCCTCTCACCGTCTACGGCACCGGTGAACAGACGCGAAGCCTCTGTTATGTCAGCGATCTCGTACGAGGTCTGCAATTGGCTTGTGCCACTGCGTTTGGCGAACCCATCAATCTCGGAAATCCCAACGAGATGACGGTGTTGGATATTGCCACCTTGATTCTCGGAGCGACCGGTTCGGCGAGTGAGATTGTTCATCAACCGCTCCCGCAGGATGATCCCACTCGTCGCCGACCCGACATCGAGCGAGCGGCCACCGTCCTTGGCTGGTCTCCCGCTATCGACGTGGCCACTGGTATTGAAATGACGGTGACTCACTTCGCTAAGCAACTCGGACTCCGGTAGTTCGTCATGACTAGCGTTAGCGCCGTCGTCGTTGACTTCTTCGCGGGAGACGAGCTGGTGTCGTGTGTCGACTCTCTTCATCGCGAAGGGGTCGAACGTATCGTCGTCGTTGATAACAGCACCGAAGGCGCGAGTGCTAGGGCACTCTCGGGTCATGAGGTTGTGCTGGTTGATACCCAGGTCAACACCGGCTACGGAAGAGGAATGAATCGTGGCGTGGCCTTTGCGGGGGAGTGCAGGTACCTCGTACTCTCCAACCCCGACGTTCTGGTGCATCCACACGCCGTGGAACGGCTCGTGTCGTACATGGATACACATCCCGACGTGGGAATTGCCGGGCCGACGATTGTTGACAGCACGGGAGCCACGTATCCGTCGATTCGTATATTTCCGAATGTCTTACTGGCGGGCTTGCACGCACTCCTGGTCCCCCTGTGGCGTGGCAATCCCTTCACGAAGCGGTATCGATCGCCGGGTCGTAATGGTCATGTCGATTGGGTGAGTGGCGCCTTCTTCATCACTCGAACAACGGCCTTTCAGGCGGTGGGTGGATTTGACGAGCGGTACTTCATGTTCGCCGAAGATATGGACCTCTGTTGGCGTCTACAAGCGGCCGGGTGGCGTATCGCAGTAGTTCCGGAGGCCACGGTCACGCATATTGAGGGAGTCTCGCGGGCTCGAGCACCTCGGGCCATGGTGCGGGCCCATCACGCCAGTGCGCTTAAATTTGAGGCCCGCACGGCCCGTGGAGTCCGACGCCTGCTCCTGCCGTTGGCGGCCATGGTGCTCGGATCGCGGTATCTAGTCCTTTCAATAGTTTCGCCACGAACACCACGTCGCTGACGGCGTAGAATATTGGTGGTTGCGGGCAGGCTGTGGTTGAAAGTCGATGCCAGTCGCGGGCAAAACGACCCACGTAAGGCGTCTTATGGACGCTGAGCATGGCGCGGTTTAGAAGTAAGCCCTGCCTTTGTGCCATCAAATGGGTGGTGTGAAGTGTTGGTGAAGTGAGTGAATCGGTCCGCGGAGAGCAGTTTCTGCTGCTTCGGACCCACTCGGACACCACTGCAGGCGAGTGTGGGGTCAAAGACCAGGTCAGCTGCCCGCAACCAATGCGTCATTTCATGGCAGGTAGAGTTACTGGGACTATGAGCCTCCTAAGTAAGGTCCTTCGCGCTGGTGAAGGCAAGCGAGTTCGCCAACTCCATGAACTGGTAGAGCCCATCAATGCGCTTTCCGAGGAGATGGCCGCGCTGAGTGACGCCGAACTTCAGGCCAAAACCTCCGAATTTAAGATTCGGTTGGCCGAAGGTGAAACACTCGATGATCTCCTAATTGAGGCCTACGCAGTAGTCCGCGAAGCGGCCACCCGCGTACTTGGTCAGCGGCACTATGACGTCCAGCTGATGGGTGGCATGGCACTGCACTTTGGTTGGATTGCCGAGATGAAGACTGGCGAAGGTAAGACCCTGGTTTCAACGCTGCCGGTCTACCTAAATGCTCTGAGTGGTGACGGAGTGCATGTCGTCACCGTGAACGACTATCTCGCGGCACGTGATGCCGAATGGATGGGTCGTTTGCACCAATGGCTGGGATTAACAGTTGGTCGTGTCGGTCCGGACATCGATGACTTTGACGCCAAACGAGCGGCCTACGCCTGCGATGTGACCTACGGAACAAATACTGAACTGGGCTTTGATTATCTTCGCGACAACATGGCTCGCTCGCTGGAGCAGATGGTGCAACGGGGCCACAACTTTGCCATTGTCGACGAAGTCGACTCAATCTTGATTGACGAGGCGCGTACTCCACTCATTATCTCCGGTCCAGCCGACGATGTAACAAAGCTGTACTACCAATTCGCTTCCATTGTGCGCACGCTGACGCGTGACAAGGACTATGAAGTCGACGAAGAGAAGAAGACGGTGATTCCGACTGAGTCGGGTATTGAGAAAGTCGAACGTGCGCTTGGAGTCACCAATCTCTACGATGCCGTATCGACGAACTACGTGCACCAGCTAACTCAAGCGCTACGAGCCAAAGAGCTATTTCATCGCGACAAGGACTACCTCGTCGACGCGGGCGAAGTAAAAATTATCGACGAATTTACCGGCCGCACCCTCGACGGGCGCCGTTGGAATGATGGACTCCACCAAGCCGTTGAAGCTAAGGAGCGCGTCCGCATCCAAGACGAGAATCACACGTGGGCCACGGTTACGCTCCAGAACTACTTCCGCCTGTACGGCAAACTGGCCGGCATGACCGGTACGGCTGAGACCGAAGCGGCCGAATTCGGTACAACGTATGGCCTGACGGTCGTGCCGATCCCAACGCATCGTCCTCCACGGCGCGATGATCGTCCCGACTTGATTTATAAGACGGAGCAAGCCAAGTTTGCCGCCATTGTCGACGAAGTCATAAGTCGTAACGCGGCCGGGCAACCCGTGCTACTCGGAACGGCGTCCGTCGAGAAGTCGGAACTACTTTCGAGGGCCTTTGCGCAAGCCGGTATTACTCACGAAGTTCTCAACGCCAAGCAGCACTTCCGCGAAGCCGATATCGTCTCGCAGGCCGGCCGTGTCGGCGCCGTAACAGTCGCTACCAATATGGCTGGCCGTGGTGTCGACATCATTCTCGGGGGCAACTTCGAAGGCCTCGCACAGCGAGACGTTCAGGCCGAAGGCTTTCAAGCAGGCGGCGAAGGTTACGACGAAGCGCTCGCTGCCTCGCTCGCAAAGTGGAAGTCAATCTGCGACGCCGAGGGTGTACGCGTGCGTGAGGCTGGCGGTCTCTATGTACTGGGTACGGAGCGACACGATTCGCGTCGTATCGATAACCAGCTCCGGGGGCGCAGCGGTCGACAGGGTGACCCCGGCACGAGTCGCTTCTATCTCTCTCTGGAAGATGAGCTCTTACGCCTATTCGCCACGGGGGCTATTAGCTGGGTGATGGATCGAACCATGTCTGACGATGAGCCCATTGAGGCCAAAATGGTTACTAAGGCCATCGAGCGTGCGCAAAACACGGTTGAAGGCCGAAATGGTGAAATTCGTAAGGACGTTCTTAAGTACGACGAAGTAATGAATGAGCAACGCAAAGTCATTTATGGCCGGCGCTATCAAATTCTGGAAGGTGAAGACCTCCACGAGCGAGCGTTGGAACTTATTGCCACGAAGATGGCAGAAGTCGTGGCTACACACTGTGCTAACGAATACGCCGAGGAATGGGACGTCAGCGCCATAGTGCTGGCTGCGCGTAACTACTACCCAACCACGGTGACGGAAGCCCAGGTGGCCGCACTCTCTGATCGAGATGATCTAGAAGAGCTGCTCGTAGGAGATGCCTTGACCTTCTATAAGGCCAAGTGCGATAGTTATCCCGATGACGGTGACGGTGGCATGGCGGAGGCTATCGAGCGCGACGTCATGTTGCAGATTCTGGACCAACGATGGCGTGACCACCTCAGTGACATGGACCACCTGCGTGATGGAATCCATCTGCGGGCCATGGCCCAGCAAGATCCGCTCGTTGCTTGGCAGCGGGAAGGATTTGCCATGTTCGAGCAACTCTTGATGTCGGTAGACGACGACTTTGTACGATTTATTACGCACATAGAGACCATCCCAGCTCCCTCGAATGAAAATGCGCTTGAGGGTGCCGTCACCAATATCGATGCCGCGCCCGTGGAGTCCTCGAAAGTTCCCAATCCTTCGGGACTCGGACCGAAATCTGTCGGCAGTACAAAGGAAAAGATTGGTCGAAACGACCCCTGTTCCTGTGGTTCCGGCAAGAAGTTCAAGCAGTGCCATGGCCGACCCTAAGGCAGAAGGCGCCCTTCGCGACGCAACCACTGCACTCGCCGATCTCAGCCGTCGGTGGCGAGCGGCTGAGGACTATTTGAAAATCGGTGTTCTTAGGGCCAAGCATGAGGTGCTGAGCGACCAAGCGGCTGATCCGAACCTCTGGGACGATCAAGACCGCGCTCGTGCCGTGACGACAGAACTTGGCCGTGCCGGTGTCGCCCTTGAGGAATTTGACGGCCTCGGCAGTCAAATTGATGATGGGGAAGTACTCATTGAGCTGGCACGAGATTCACTCGCGGCCGGTGACGCATCGATGATTGCCGAACTTAGCGAGACGGTGATTCAGATCACCGGTGCTCTTGAATCCCTTGAACTGCAAAGTTTACTGTCCGGCCAGTATGACGAATGTGATGCCATCTTGGAGTTTCACGCGGGCGCCGGGGGTACTGACGCACAGGACTGGGCAGAGATGCTGTTACGGATGTACAGCCGATGGGCCGAACGTCGCGGCTTCGAAGTCGAGGTCGACGAAGTCTCTGAAGGTCAGGAGGCTGGAATCTTGTCGGCCACCGCAATTGTCAAAGGCCGTTTCGCCTTCGGCTGGCTTTCGGCTGAGCGTGGAGTGCATCGACTCGTTCGAATAAGTCCGTTCGACTCCCAGTCTCGTCGGCAAACGAGTTTCTCGAGCGTGGAAATTACCCCACTACTCACTGACGCCAGCGGGGACGTCACAATCGAAGACAAAGATCTTCGAGTTGACACCTATCGCGCTTCGGGTGCAGGTGGCCAGCACGTTAACAAGACTGACTCCGCCATTCGACTGACACACATTCCCACTGGCATTGTGGTTAGTTGTCAAAATGAACGTAGTCAGCATCAAAATCGAGCACGAGCCATGCAGATTCTCGAATCCAAACTTGCGGAACGTATTCGAGCCGAGCAGAAGGCCACCCTTGAATCGATTACCGGTGAACGAGGGGACAACGCCTGGGGGAGTCAGATTCGCAGCTATGTCCAAGCTCCCTATCAATTAGTAAAAGACCACCGAACTGATCACGAAACGGGGAATGTTGAAGCCGTTCTGGATGGGGATCTCGACGCCTTTATGGAAGCCGAACTTCGCCGGCAGCGGACACGTTCTGCCTAATTCAAAGCTCTTGATGGTCCAAATTCGAAGGCCAGCAGGGGTAGGCTTATCCAGTTATCGGTAGCCGGTTTTCGGCTAAAACCGAAAAGACCCGCGAAGGGGGTGTCATGATTCGTTTCGAGGACGTCAGCAAGACATACCCCAATGGCACGGTCGCGCTACAGAACGTTTCGGTTGAAATCACGAAGGGAGACTTCGTTTTCCTGGTGGGCTCTTCCGGTTCGGGTAAGACGTCATTCCTGCGGCTCGTACTTCGCGAGGAGCTCCCCGACAGTGGCACCATCCATGTTTCGGGCAAGAACGTGCTCAAGATGCCCAAGTGGCGCATCCCCTATCTGCGCCGCAATATTGGCTGCGTGTTTCAGGATTTCCGATTGCTACCCAACAAAACAGTTTTCGAAAACGTCGCGTTCGCTCTGGAGGTAATCGGGCGACCCACAGAAACAATTAAGAATCAGGTCACTCAGGTGCTTGATGTAGTCGGTCTCGCTGACAAGGCCGACAATCTTCCTAGCGAACTCTCCGGTGGCGAGCAACAGCGAGTAGCGGTGGCCCGGGCGTTCGTGAACCGTCCCATTCTCCTCCTGGCCGACGAACCGACCGGTAATCTCGACCCCGCCAATTCGGAAATCATCATGCAGTTGCTGGAGCGAATCAACAAGGCCGGCACCACAGTGGTGATGGCAACGCACGACAAGGGTCTAGTTGACCGGATGCGTAAGCGCGTGATCGAGATGGTCGATGGTGAGTTGGTACGTGACGAGAGTCGCGGGCTCTACGAAACTGAAGCGAACACGGGGTTTTAAATGCTGAGCTTCCTTCGATACACCCTTCGCGAGACTGGCACCAACCTTTGGCGTAACCGCCTGATGACGATTGCCGCAATCCTTACGGTGACCGTTTCGCTGTTCCTGGTCGGCGCGGCACTCATGCTCAAGCAGAGTGCATCTCAGGCGTCCAGCCACTGGCAGCAGGGCACTCGAGTGACGATCTGGATGAAGCCCACTTCGTCGCAGGCTGAGATTGCGGCCGTTGACTCCCAGTTGAAGACCCTTCCTTTCGTCAAGAGTTGCACCTTCTATACCCAGCAGCAGGACTACGAAGAGGCTCGCCGACTTCTTCCACAATCTGAATTCTCGGTGTTGCAACCAAGCGACATGCCATCGTCATTCCGTTGCACTCCGACGTCGCCAAATAATGTGTTTGTCGTCGAGACAAGCTTCACGGGACAACCAGGTGTTTTGACGGTCACGGCCCCAGAGCAACAGGTACGACAGATGGAGAAAGTCATCCGTATTGCCCAGTGGGTATTCGTTGGTCTCGCCGGCATCTTATTGATATCCGCGACCGTCCTGATTTTGAACACTATTCGCATGGCTATATTTGCCCGCCGGCGCGAAGTGGCGGTGATGAAGCTCGTGGGAGCCACAAACTGGTTTATCAGGATTCCCTTTATTAGCGAAGGATTCTTCCAAGGGCTTATTGGCTCAGGCCTTGCGGTTGGCTTTCTGGCGGTGTTCCAAGCTTGGTATCCGCTGCCGGTGCTCTTCCGCCTATCTACAACGGCCTTTATTGGATCGGCGTCCGTGGTTGCATTTCTCGGTGTGTCTATCGGTTCGATTGGCTCCGCCTTGGCCATCCGTCGATTCCTCGACGTCTAGCCCTCGTTTTCGAAATCGATTGCTAACGAGTTCACGCAGTACCGCAGACCTGATGCGGTTGGTCCGTCGTTGAAGACGTGGCCGAGGTGACCGCCACATTGGGAGCAGAGTATTTCGGTTCGGATCATGCCTAGCGTGGCGTCTCGTCGCTCGAGGACCGTACCCGGAATACATTCATCGAAACTTGGCCATCCACAACCCGAGTCAAACTTCTGGCTCGTCGTAAAAAGGATCTGCTGGCATCCACCACAGGCGAATGTGCCTTGGCCATCGACGTGGAGGAGTTCGCCCGTAAATGGGGGCTCCGTCGCCGCTTCACGTAGCACGGCGAACTGATCTCTCGAAAGTTCGCTACGCCACTCTTCGTCTGTTTTTTCAATCGGGAAACTCATAGGCGCACGCTACCCGCATACCAAGCGAGTCGAGTTAGAGAAACGTCGGTCGAGGTGCCAGCGGGAGTTCAAGTTCGACGGCGGGTACATCGTCGAGAAAATGTTGCATCGCTCGGCCCACGCCCGCTACATCGAGGCCAATCTCGGCCAAGAGGGCATCAGGTGTGTTGTGTTGCAGGAAGGCTCGTGGTACTCCCAAGATTCTTGAGGTGGGCATAGGGGCTCCCGTAGCCTGCGCCTGTGTACGCAGTCGGGCCAGAATTAGCGCCCCGGCGCCGCCATGCTGGACTCCATCCTCGATTGTTAGAACCCGCTGATGCGTGAGCGCGGCGGTAATCATGGCCGGATCTGGAGGAATCACTCGAGCATCAAAGAGAGTGACCCGTGAAGCGTCAATACCCATCTGTTCGATAGCTTCAAAGGCATGACCCACCATTTTGCCGACCGCAACTACACAGAGACTGCCGTCACCCTGCTTAATTCTGCGGGCATTTAGACCGACCCCGGATCCACCGTCGATATGACGGGGAGTCGTCTTGGGAAATCGAATCGCTGTTGGTGCTTCCATGGACAAGGCCGAAGCAAGCATCACCGGCACTTCCTCGACGCACGACGGAGCAAAGATTGTCACACCCGGAATTGCCAGGCAGAGCGCCATGTCAAGTATTCCATGGTGCGAAGGGCCATCGTCTCCCGTGATGCCGGCGCGATCGAAGACCATGACTACCGGGAGCCCCAGAAGTCCGACATCAAGATTGGCTTGGTCGAAGGCCCTGGAAAAGAACGTTGAATAAACACATACGACTGGCTTTAGGCCGCCCATGGCCATACCGGCCGCAGTAGTCATCTCGTGCTGTTCGGCAATTCCGACATCGAAAAATCGAGTTGGAAACTGCTGCTGAAACTGTAAGAGCCCTGTAGGGCCGGCCATGGCCGCAGTTAACGCCACGATCCTAGAGTCCTTACTGCCCTCAGCTACGAGAGCTCGAGAGAACGACTCCGTGAAGGAGACGACGGGTACTTCATCATCATCAAGTTTGGCTGGAATTTTGTAGTCGTGAAGTTTCTGGTTATCACTAATTGCCGGGGCGTATCCACGTCCTTTTTCTGTGAGCAGATGGACAACGATGGGACCGTCCCATTCGGCGGCATTCGTCAGCGCCGATTCAATGGACGCAATGTCGTGGCCGTCAATGGGACCGACGTAGCGAACGCCTAGGTTTTCGAAGAAAGTGTGCGGAGTAACCATCTCGCGAACCACGCTGGTTACTCCATGGAAGCCGAGATACGCCAAACGCCCAAGACCCGGAATCTTGCGAAGAGCTTCTCGCAGGCGGTTAGTGGTGGTGACGTATGTTTGATTCAAACGCAGTTGAGTCAACGATTCGGAAAGCTTCGAAACGGTCGGTGCGTAGCTGCGACCGTTGTCATTCAAGATGATGACCACGCGTTGGTTGTGGTGCCCCAAATTATTGAGGGCCTCAAACGCCATGCCCCCGGTGAGCGAACCATCACCCACAACGGCAACGATTCGCCGGTCGCCTCCGTGTCCCACGAGTTCGCCACGCTGCTGAAGGGCAACGGAAAGGCCGTGGGCATACGAGAGCGCCGTCGAGGCATGGGAGGATTCAATCCAATCGTGTTCGCTCTCGGTACGGTTGGGATATCCCGAAATACCGTCTCGTTTACGGAGCTGTTCAAAGCCTGTGCGACGTCCCGTGAGGAGTTTGTGGACGTACGTCTGGTGACCCGTATCCCAGAGCACGACATCGCGCGGAGATGAAAAAATACGGTGCAGGGCCAGGGTGAGTTCGACGACACCGAGATTGCTACCGAGGTGCCCCCCGGTCTTGGTTACCGCCGAAATTATGAATTCCCGAATCTCGGCGGCCAGATCCTGAAGTTCGGCGTAGGAGAGGTGCTTTATATCTTCCGGAGAATTGATCGACGTTAGTAGCACTGCTTCAGCCTAATTCGCATTGACCGTACCCTCGTCGGTCCTATCAATCGAATCTCAGTCACCACTACGATGCCCTTGTGATAACTGAGACCCTTTTAGAACAGAGCATTGTTGAGGGCGTCCTCGCCACGGCGATGGCTCGAGGCGGTGAATTTGCGGAAATTTTCGTAGAGGATCGCAGTACGTCATCGGCCACATTGGACCAACGGCGCGTGGAAGAACTCACTTCCGGACGTGAGCGTGGAGCCGGCATCCGTGTCGTGGTGGGCGACACCACCGGGTTTGCCCATACGGCTGACCTTTCGCCTGTCAGTCTTCAGCGTGCTGCCGAGGCGGCGGCATCAGTTGCGCGCTCCGGCGGTGGCGGGACGGTCACCGTCTCTCTGGACACTTTCCGTGGACACAGCACGATTGCCCAAGAGTTACCGGCATCCGTTGATAAAAAGCGCAAGATTGAAATGTTGTTGCACGCCGATGAGGTCGCACGGTCAGTCGGCGACGAGATTTCGCAAGTCCAAGTTGCCCTCGGCGACTCTTCACGACGATTCCTGGTCGCCAACTCCGAAGGTACTTTTGCCGGTGATCATCAAGTGCGCACCCGTTTCAACGTTTCGTGCATCGCCGCTGGTGACACTGGCATGCAGACGGGCTATCGGCCAATCGCCGGCACCCGGGGGTTTGAAATGCTCTCACCGGAGCGCATCGCAGAAGCGGCAACTGGTGCGGCTCGACAGGCAATTACCAAACTTAAGTCACGTCCAGCACCGTCGGGTGATCTACCGGTCGTGTTGGCTGGTGGGTCGGGTGGCATTTTGTTCCATGAAGCATGCGGTCACGGCCTCGAAGCGGATGCCATTTTAAAGCAGGCCTCGATTTATGCCGGCAAGGTCGGCGAGCAAGTGGCGAGTGAACTCGTCACGCTGGTTGACGACGGCACTGTCATGGGGGAGTGGGGCTACTTAGCTATTGATGATGAAGGTCGCCCGGCTGCACGCAACGTCTTAATTGAAAACGGCGTTCTAACTGACTACATGTGGGACTACTTACGTGCTCGTAAAGAAGGCCGTACCTCCTCAGGTAATGGACGACGGCAAACCTACGCCCACCTCCCGTTGGTGCGTATGACTAACACCTATCTCCTCGCGGGAACTTCAACACCCGAAGAAATCATCTCCTCCACCCCCTATGGCGTTTACGTGGCGCAACTCGGCGGTGGTCAGGTCAATACCACTACGGGCGATTTTGTCTTCGGTATGACCGAGGCCTACCTAATCGAAAATGGGGAAATCACAACCCCGCTCCGCGAATGCAATTTGATTGGCAATGGCCCGGATGTCCTCAAGCGCGTAGATGCCGTGGCTAACGACTTCTCAATGACCCCCGGAACGTGTGGCAAGGATGGCCAGCAGGTACCAGTCGGAACTGGTCAGGCCACTATGCGCTTGACCGGCGTCACCATTGGAGGCACGGCCGCATGAGAGACCTTCTCGCCCTCGCTCAATCAATCGTTGATCGGGCTACGGGCTCTGAACAGATTGAAGTCTTTGTCGCCTCTTCTAGTGAAGTTGACGTAGAGGCGTATCAGGGTGCCATCGAAAGCCTCACCACCGCGTCGTCAGACGGCATCGGCATTCGAGTGTTGCGCAATGGTGTTGGAGGAGCCCAAGTAGGCAACGCCTGGGCCGGCTCATTAGACGAAGAAGCGATTAGCGCCACATTACGCGAAGCACGAGACAACGTACAGTTCGCTACTGAAGATGAATTTCTCGCGTTCGCTCGTCCCGATGGTGTGCTGCCTGTGTCCCTCGATCTCGTTTCGGATGACATTGAGCTCGTTTCACTGGACGAGAAGATTGCTATGGCCATTGCACTCGAGCAGGCCGTACGCCACGGTGACCCACGTATTCGCCAGGTCGACTCGGCCAGTTATTCCGATTATCGGGCGGCCAGCGCCATTGCGTCAACGACGGGCATCGCCGCTCGGTATGCCCGTACCGGCGCCTATCT
>WLNA01000019.1 GCA_009726065.1 Actinomycetota bacterium | reverse complement strand
TCACTCACGAGGGGTCCAATCAAGGTGCCACCGGTGATGGGGTCGCCAGGCTGGAAGCCGGCGGCCGAAGCCACGGCGAGGTCTTCGATCTCGGCCAACTTCGAACGGGGAACAACCAAACGCGTGAGCGCTGAGCAGGTCTGGCCCGAGTTGAGGTAGCACTTGAAGATGGCGTCAGGAATAGCGCGAGCGAGGTCGGCGTCTTCCAAGATGATGTTGGCGGACTTGCCACCGAGCTCCAGGGACACGCGCTTGACCATCTTCGAGGCAATCTCCATGACGCGCTTTCCAGCGCCGGTGGAACCGGTGAAGGAGATGAAGTCCGTCTTCGGGTGAGCCACAATCGCTTCGCCAACTACTGGACCAGTACCGGTGATGAGGTTGAAGACACCCTTAGGCAGGCCGACCTCGTGGATGATGTCCGCGAGGATGTAGGCATTGATAGGTGCCACTTCACTGGGCTTCAAGACCACGGTGCAGCCGGCTCCGAGAGCGGCGGCCACCTTGTTGGCGATCTGGTGCAGTGGGTAGTTCCACGGTGTGATTGCGGCGACAACTCCGGCAGGCTCACGCACGAGTGTGGAGTTAAGTACTTCTTCTTCCCACTCGAAGTCCATGGCGCGCTGACCGTTGTCGGCGAAGGTGGCGACTGGAATACCAGCCTGGATGCCCTTCGCGAGTCCGAGGGGCATGCCCACTTCGTTAGCGATGGTCTCAGCGATGAGGTCGGCCTTCTCAGCCAACTTCTCGGAGATGCGAATCAAAAACTCGCCGCGCTCCTTGGGACTCGTGTTAGCCCACGCCGTAAAGGCGGCCGAAGCAGCTTCAACGGCACGGTTCGCTTCGTCGACGGTGCCGACTGGAATCGTGGCGTAGAGCTCGCCGGTACCCGACGAAGTAACGGGCAGCGTTTCGCTAGACGAAGCCTTTACCCATTCACCATTGATATAGAACGAATCTTTGACGATAGTCATGGATCCCCCTTAGTTCTCATTTGTAAACGCCGTTCTTGACGTACGGGAGAAAATCTACTCGCCCAGAGAGACCCGTCCTACAGGGAGAGACGACAAAACCGGCCGCCGAAGCGACCGGTTTCGCCATCTACTTGGGGTGGACGGCGGGACTTGAACCCGTGACCTCCGCGGCCACAGCGCGGCGCTCTAACCAGCTGAGCTACGCCCACCAAGCCCCTTCAGTATGCCATATCGAGGCCACGGCGGGATTGCGTGGGGCACGGTTCGAACGTCGGTGTCCGACTACTCCGGCAATTCGGTAAGCGGTAAGTACGCTTAGGTCACGCCTCTGTAGCTCAACTGGATAGAGCAGATGGTTTCTACCCATCAGGTTGCGGGTTCGACTCCTGCCGGGGGCGCCAGACGTAGTAGCAACATTCTGAGATGCCCTCATTTTCGCTCGGCTATGGGCTAGTAATGACTTATGAAGCTCCGCAATCTTGCAGGTGTCGACTGGTCCAGCAAGTCACGAGAGTGGGTGGATGCTGAGTTAGTGACCGTAGAGCAGGCTGATGCCATCGTGCACTTTGAGGGAGCTCACGCCGCCGCCTCGACGCCACCTGCTTACACGGTTTCACTTTCTCCGCTCGCCGAAGTAATGGCCTATCTCGCCATGGTCTTTACCGTGGCCTCAGGGACAACACTCGTTGTGCAGAGCTTTCGGACCACGGGGGTTCGGTTGATCACCCTTGGACTTGTCGCAGTGGCGTCGCTCGCCCTCGGTGGTCGCGTCGTTCGACTCGGTGGTAATGCCTGGGAACGCATCGGGGGAGTCCTCCTGGCGTTTGCCACTGCCTGCGCCACTGGATTTGTAGCCCTCCTCCTAACGCGCTACATAAAAACTTCCGACGACGTCTCGCAGCTCGTCACCTCCATCTTCTTCACGGCACTTTCATTTGCGCTCTGGCGCAACCGAGATCGCTTCTTGCAGATGGCAGCATCTCTCGGTGGGATTTTCTGGGTAATCGGTAGCGCCATCGCGCTCACCGGACTTTCGCTCCGACCTTGGATCACGACGATGCTCTTCTGGAGTGGTGGCATGGCGATAGTGCTGCTCCGCGACAAGATACATCCCACCTCGGGCGCACTCACGCTGGGATGGGTGATATGTCTCGCCTCCGCCCCGACGCTGCTCTTTGATTCAACTGCGCCCTATCTCTTCGGATCACTTGCCGGCATCACGACCTCGGCCCTGGCGATCGGGATGAGCCACTTTCGCCAACGTCGCGTGTTATTTATCGTCGCCGTAATCGCCATGTTCTTTAACCTGATACGGCTCTTTACCCACTTCGCCCACTCCGGCGCGGCGTTAGTTGTGGTCTTCCTGCTCAGTGTCGGCGCAATAGTCCTGATTGTGGTTCGTTTTATATCGAGCCAGACCGTTGTTCAACCGCCGCCAGGGGAGCAATTGCCGGAGTAGCGCTTTTCGAGCGTGTAGCGTTTTTGAATGATCCAAGTTTCTGTCTACTATCCAGTCACCGAAGGTGCGACCTTCGACCACGAGTACTACGCGGCCACGCACGTCCCAATGGCTAAGGCCGCCTGGGGCTTGAGCGATGCAGTGATCGAAAAGGGTGTCAACGGTCCCTTCGTGGCCGCCGTTCATGTCCAGTTCGAGTCGATGGACGCTCTTGGCGCCGCCATGAGCTCGGATGATTCAGCCGCAGTTCTGGCCGATCTCCCTAACTTCACCACCATTGCACCCCAGATGCAGATCAGCGAAATCGTCTAACTCACGTCATCGCACCGTAGGGCTCATGCCCCACGTGTATCCCTTGCACCGATGGCTCTTGATGAGCCCCGTGTCGCTTCGCCTGTGAGGTAGTTATCGCTTGGTCGTTTCGCGGTGTCGGCCACTTCTCCGGCCCGTGTTCTCTTCCAGGTTATTCATGCGAGTGCGACGGGGGCTCCGTTTGACGAGGTTGTGAATGCTCTCTAGTATTCGAAGAGAACTTGGTTCTCCAAGGATCACGAGACATCTGGTTCGCGCCAGATTGAGAGGGGAAGAAAATGAAGTTTTCTTCACGTGCGAAGCGATTCGTTACCACAGCAGTGGCCATTGCTTCGATGTCATCTGGCTTAGCGCTGACTAGCTTCACTTCCGCCGGTGCTGCGACGACAAAGTTGGATATACCGCTCAGCCCAGGGGATTATCCGAACTACATCTGGCCGTTTACTAGTGGCGGATACTTCACTGTTACCAACATGAACGAATTTCAATCGCTGATGTACCGCCCCCTCTACTGGGTGGGAAAGGGTTCTGACACGACCATTCAGACTGACCTCTCTACGGGCGCGTTGCCGGAATGGGCTTCAGACAGCAAGTCACTGAAGATCACCATGAAGGGATGGAAGTTCTCCAATGGCGAAACAGTTGATGCTCGTTCAGTTGTCTTCTTCTTAAACATGTATCGCGCCGCCTACGGTGCGTACGGCGGTTACGTGAGTGGTATGGGCATACCTGATCAAGTGAAGTCGGCTAAAGCCTCCGGCAATGAAGTGACGATTGAATTGAAAACTGCCGTGAACCACAACTGGTTCCTCTACAACTTTCTGACGGAAATCACGCCCATGCCTCGTGCCTGGGACCGCTTGTCCGCTTCGGCGGCTGCGGGCTCGGCCGGCTGCGGCAACAACTTGTCCTCGTACACAAAGACGGCGGCCCGTGCAGTGTGCGGAGTAGACGCCTCGCCGTCTATCAACCGTCGCGCCTCAGGTCTGTTTAAGGTCTTGGATACCCGCTCGCAAAACACCGCGACGTTCACGGCATCGGACCCCTACTGGTCAGTGGTTGACGGTCCGTGGAAGTTGTCATCTTTTGACACCCGTGGTGACAAGGTCAATCCGATCGTGTTTGTCCCCAACTCGACCTACGGCGGTCCCCAGAAGGCCAAGGTTGGTCAGTTGATTATGCACCCGTTTACTTCCATTGACGCCGAGAGAACGGCCCTTGCTACTGGCAAGCTCGACAGCGGTTACGTAAACCCCACTGACGTCAACCCTGGCCCCAAGCCAGGTGTCGCTGGCAGCATGAAGTGGAGTGCACTTAAGGGCAAGTTCACCGTGCGGACTGGACCCAGCTGGTCCTTCAACTACGCCTACTACAACTTCGATTCGAAGACTGGCGCAACTCCGTTGACGAAGCAGCTCTACATCAGGCAGGCGTTGCAGGCATCGATAGATCAAGTTTCCATCATCCAGCATCTCTACAACGGGTACGGCATTCCTACCTACGGCCCGATTCCGTCCATGCCGGCCAACGACTTCGCCGGTACATCCTTCAAAAATCCCTACCCATTTAACTTGAAAGTGGCGAAGAAGTACTTGACGGATAATGGTTGGACGATTCCCAAGACCGGCGCTGCCACGTGCTCAAAGTCCACTGGTTGTGGAACGGGCATCCCCAAGGGAACGCGTTTGAAATTGCGTTACGAGTACTACGCCGCAACTCCAACCACGAATAAGCAGATGGTGGCAGAGCAGTCGCAATGGGCCAAAATCGGCATCCAGATGACTTTGGTTCCAATCGCCGACCCGAACGTAGTCAGCTCGGACTGCCTCGGTGACGGTAGTAGTGGCACGGGTTGGCAGATCTGTCAGTACGGTGGCTGGCTTTACGCACCGGACTATTACCCATCTGGTGAGTTGCTGTTCTTCACTGACGCAGTGAGTAACCCAGGTCATTACTCCGACGCCAAAATGGACGCCATTATCACCGCTACGACGCAGGGTGGCGAAGCGCTGAAGACGCGTTACGCAAGGTACGCCGCTGAGCAGGTTCCCTACATGTACCAGCCGACGAGCACCGGCACTGGAGTGATTAGCACCAAGCTCAAGGGAGTCCTACCCCCGAGTCCCGTAAGCGCGTACTTGCCGGAGTACATTTCTAAGTAATACGAAGCAAAAATGCAACGGCCTGAGCCTACGGGCTTCGGCCGTTGCATTTTCTGTGCTGATACTGTCGTTTGGTGCGCCAGTATTTAACTAGACGGCTTCTGCAGAGCGCAGTTGTACTTCTCGTTGTGTCATTTATCACCTTCATCATTCCGGCCCTGTTTCACGGAACAGTGGCTCGAGTGATACTCGGTCCCCGGGCCACCCAGGCCGATATTGCTTCTTTCAATCACGCACATTTCTACGATCGACACATTTTGTACCAGTACTACCAATATATGAATGGCCTTTTTCATGGAGATTTTGGTCACTCGGTCCTTCGCTCGACGCTTAACAGGCCGGCTTGGGACATCTTGATGCCGGCGCTGCCGCGAACGCTTTGGTTGGCAGTTTTCCCTTTGGTGTTGGCACTACTCATTGCTATCCCTCTGGGTACTACGCAAGCGTGGCGTCGCAACAAGCCCTTTGATTACATCGCAACGTTTATGTCCTTCACGCTCTACTCCACCCCGGCGTACCTCATGAGCATCCTGCTGGTCACGGCTTTCGCGATTAACTTTGAAATTTTTCCCGGTTTGATCCCCTCGCCAACTGGGGACGGAATCTTTGATCCCTTGATTTTCATGATCCAAAACTGGCGAGCGTTTGTGTTGCCAGTCGGCATCCTGACCCTTCTCTCGCTGGCGGGCTTCTCGCGATTCACTCGCGGCGCCGTCTTGGACGCCATTGTTCAAGACTATGTACGGACGGCGCGAGCTAAGGGCGCTGGCAACTGGCGCGTACTTTCTCGTCACGTGCTCCGTAATGCTCTGATTCCGTTGGTGACGCTGCTGGGTCTGTCACTTCCCAGCCTTTTTGCTGGAGCGCTCATTGTCGAAGAAGTCTTTAACTACCCGGGGATGGGTTACATAACTGTTTCGCACACCATCGGACGTGACATTCCAGTCGTTATGGCGGCAACATTGATTATTGCTATTTCAACGGTCGTTGGCAATCTGCTGGCCGATCTCGCACTCGTAGTGGCGGACCCCCGAATTCGAATTGTTTCGAAGTGATTGGATGGCTATCTTGCTAAAACTTCGCAATCGTAAATCGCCGCAATTGCTCCACAACCAGAACATGGCGTGGCACGTCTTCAAGCAAAACAAGGCTGCAGTCGTGGCACTTCTGTTCATCGTCGCCGTCGTGCTGTTTTGCTACGTCGGACCGTGGTTTTATCACTCGAACCAGACAGATGCGTCGGCTGGGCTGTTCTTTACCAACTTGCCACCCCAGCGAGGTTTTCCGTTGGGGACCGACAGTCAGGGCTACGACATTCTCGGTCGCATCATGTTTGGCGGTCAGACGTCGCTCGAGGTTGGGCTGCTCTCCGCACTAGTGGCAATGACCTGGGGTGCAATCTATGGACTCGTATCGGGTTACCGCGGTGGCGCTATCGACGCCGTGCTGATGCGCATAGTTGACGCCCTGCTGTCCATCCCAGGACTTTTTCTGCTCCTCGCTCTGATGGCGGTCTTTAGTCGTTCCGAGCTCTTGCTGGTGCTGGTTTTGGGTCTAACGGGTTGGTATGGCGTTGCTCGACTTACCCGTTCCGAAGCGCTCGCGCTACGAAACCGTGAATATGTCAGCGCCGTGCGGTCGATGGGTGGTGGGAGTACGCGGATAATCCGGCGTCACATTTTGCCCAATTCGGTAAGTACCTTGATCACCGTAACGACCTTCACTATCGGCGACTCAATTTTGGCTCTATCGGCGCTTGGGTTTTTGCAGTTAGGCGTACCGCTACCCAAGACTGACTGGGGGACGATGTTGAATACGGGTATTCAATCTATTCAATTGAACCAGTGGTGGCAGGTGTATCCAGTGGCTTTCGTTTTCCTAGTCCTCGTGATTTCGTTCAACTACGTAGGTGACGCCTTGCGTGACGTCTTTGAAGTACGCCTGCGCACTCAATAGCTGAAGGGGCGCTGCACCGCGTGGAGCCCGACGCCAGGGTATTGAAGTCCATGTTCGACAGTTCTTCTGGTGGTGCGAACTCAGATCTCAGGGTGATGCGCGAGCGACGCTACTGAACTGCGGCGGTGCCCCTATGAAGAGGGAAGTGGCAGCGAACTTGATGATCGTTCCCAATGGTTTCCAGTGCGGGTTCGACCGTTCGACAGAGGTCGGTTACCGCCGGGCAGCGCGTACTGAAGCGACACCCCGTAGGCAGATCAATAGGACTTGGCAGCTCGCCGACGAGGCGAATTCGCTCAGCACCGAGCACTCTCTTGGCATCTGGATCCGGCTGTGGCGCCGACGCAGTGAGGGCGCTCGTGTAATGGTGAGCGGGCTTGTTGAAAACGGAGTCGATATCGCCAACTTCAACCAGTTGACCGAGATACATCACTCCGATGCGCTGCGCAATAAATCGAACGACCGCGAGATCGTGAGAGATGAAGACATACGACAGGCCCAGCTCCCGCTGGAGGTCACCCATGAGATTTAGCATCTGAGCCTGAATCGATACGTCGAGAGCAGAAACGGGTTCGTCGGCCACAATCAGCCGAGGGTCAAGGGCGAGAGCCCGAGCAAGGCCAATTCGCTGGCGCTGTCCACCAGAGAACTCGTGCGGGAAGCGATCTATTGCTGACTTATCGAGGCCAACTTTGTCAAAGAGTTCGGTGACGCGGTTGTTTCGTTCATTCCTCGAGCCGTCGCCTTGAATCGCTAACGGCTCGGCGATGATGTCTCCCACGCGCATTCGCGGGTCGAGCGATGCGTACGGGTCCTGGAACATCATCTGCCGTTCCCGGGCAAGAGCCTTCCGAAGTTCGCGACCCTTTTTGCCCTCAGTCTCACTATGGGCAAAATGGATAGTGCCAGTCGTGGGCTGTTCGATGCCCGTAATGAGACGCCCAATTGTCGTCTTTCCGCAACCAGATTCACCGACGAGGCCAAACGTCTCACCTTGGCGTACGACAAACGAGACGTCGGACACCGCATGCACAACGCGGCCGTTGGTTCGCAGGGTTAAGGCGGAGCCGACCGGGAACTCCTTGGTCAGTGACGCCACGGTCAAGAGAGGCGCGTGAGCCTCTCTGGAAGTTGATGTTTTCTGCGACATTTGCACGGCGCCGACTGGTGACGGTCCGCTAACGGGATTGAAGCAGGCATAGGTGTGAGTCGGTTCCGGGCCACTCATAGGGGGCTGCTCGACACGGCAGTGATCCTGGGCAAACGTACAACGCTCGGCGTAGCGACACCCAACAGGAAGATTGCTCAGACTTGGGGGGGTGCCGGCGATAGAGGCCAGCCTCACATTTTTATTGGCCGTCGAAGATGGAACGGCGGCGAGAAGGGCCTGAGCGTAGGGGTGCCGCATCGCGTTGAAGAGAGTCGCCGTACTCGCCTCTTCCACCATTTTGCCGGCGTACATGACGCCGACACGATCTGCGCGTTCGGCAATCACGCCCATGTCGTGGGTAACGAGAAGAACGCCCATCTTGAGTTCCTGGCGGAGCGTGTCAAGAATGTCGAGAATTTGAGCCTGAATGGTGACGTCGAGCGCCGTAGTGGGTTCATCGGCGATTAAGAGCTTGGGCTCGCAGACGAGGGCCATCGCAATCATCATTCGCTGGCGTAGTCCACCAGAGAGTTCGTGCGGAAATTGACGAAGACGTTCCTTAGGGAAGGGAACTTCGACCATTTCAAGTACTTCAAGTACTCGCTTTTCGCTCGACTTGTAACTCATGCCACGGTGCAAGAGCAGTGGTTCGGCAATCTGACGACCAATTCGATGAACGGGGTTGAGGGCGGTCATAGGGTCCTGAGGAATCAGTGCAATCTGATTACCGCGAATCGTTCGAAGCTCCCGCTCGCTGAGAGATGCCAAGTCTTGTCCGTTCAGCAGGACGGAACCCCCGGTAATGGAGCCATTTACAGGGAGAAGTTGCAAAATCGCTAGACCGGTAGTCGTCTTGCCACAGCCCGATTCCCCTACGAGACCGAAGCATTCTCCGGCGCCGATCGAAAAAGAGACATCGTCCACTGCGGTCAGGCTCTGATCTTGAACGCGAAACTCCGTGCGGAGGTTACGAACATCAAGCAGGTTGGTCACTCGCCCATCCTAAGACTCGCTCGGTGATCACCCTGGTCTGGCAATAAATGCGGGAGCATCAAATATGGTCGGGAAGGCGGGATTCGAACCCGCGGCCTCCTGGTCCCAAACCAGGCGCGCTAACCAAGCTGCGCTACTTCCCGTCGTAATCTGTGGAACTAACGCTACTCGCAAACGATGCGACGTAAGTTCAAAGGTGGATCTATGCCCTACGAATGGCTGATTGAAGGTCTTGAGACGACATGGTCGAGCACCGACCTTTTGTTGTCCTCGGTTGACGAGAGTGACCTTGACCGCCCGACCCCTTGCCCCGGCTGGACGGTTCGCGATGTGGTGAGTCATCTCATTGGTTTTGAATTGCTGCTTGCCGGTACGGCCGCCCCCGAATTTTTAGGCGCCATGCCCGAGCATGTTCGAAACGACATTGGAAAAATCAACGAAGCTTTTGTTTTCGAGCGCCGCCACCGCTCGAAAACAGAGATAATGGAGGAGTTTCGCCAGGTAACGCGCGCTGCGCTAGCCCGGCTGCGGGGTCTCGATCAGGCGGCCTGGGAAGTGGTCGGCTGGAGCCCAGAGGGCCAAGCCCCGTATCACCGGTTTGTTGAGACCAGAATCTTGGATAGTTGGATCCACCTCCAAGACCTGCGTGATGCCCTAGCTCTACCCGAGGATGATCATGGCATCGGGGAAGAAATCGTTGTTAACCGTTTTGAGGCGGCACTGCCGTACGTCATTGGTAAGAGGGCTCAAGCCCCCGAGGGGAGTCGGATTCGACTCAATCTGGAGGGCCGCGTGGGTCGCAGTGTTGAAATCGAAGTACTCGAGGGGCGGGCCCAAGGAGCCAAGGGCCCCGGGGAACCCACCCTCGAAATTTCAACGCCGGTGGCCCTGTTTTGGCGCCGAGCGGCCGGGAGAATCTCCAGCGAAGCCTTGCTCCAGGCCGCCGAGACCAATATTCGAGGGGATCGGGTGCTAGCCCAGCGAATTGCCGAGGCTCTGGCAATCATGATCTAGCCCCACAGGGGGTGGCCGCTCACCGGTAGGCTTTCAGCCTTATGCAAGCCTCAGTCACCGTTCTAGAAAATCATCGCGTAAAGCTCACCGTTGAGGTAGACGCCGCCGCCGTCGAGAAGGCCATCGAGGCCACCGCCAAGGTCTTTGCCGAAGACATCAGCATCAAGGGTTTCCGAAAAGGTAAGGCCCCTCGCAACTTGATTGAGGCTCGCATCGGCGGGCCGCAGGTCCTGCGAGCCGAAGCGTTGAACTCATCGATTCCAGATTTCTACGCGCGCGCCGTTGCCGACACCATGATCGACCCCATCGCTCAACCAAAGATTGACATCACAGCGGGCGAAGAGCAGGGCGACCTATCCTTCACGGCCGAAGTGGAAGTACGACCCGAACTGACGATTACGGGACATCAGTCACTTATCGTCACACTGCCTTCGATGAGTCCGAGTGATGACGAAATCGAAACGCAAATTAATCGCCTTCGCGATTCAGACGCTGAACTTGTGCGCGTGGAGCGAGGGGTTCTCGACAGTGACGTTGTTACGCTGAATGTGCTGGGTACCGATCCCGCTGACGCTGACAATGTCATCGATGTGGACGACTACGTCTATACCGTGGGCTCCGACGCCCTCACTGACGGGGTGGACGAATTGATTATCGGCCTCAAAGCCGGTGAGACGCTCGAGCTGATTGGGCGCGGCCCTGGCGGTATCCCCATGTCGTGGAAGCTAAACATCACGGCCGTCAACGAGCGCGTGCTGCCGGAACTCACCGACGAGTGGGTCGAACAGAACTCGGAGTACGCCAACGTCGAAGCCCTCCGTGAGGGATTGGTTAATCAACTCACGCGCATGAAGGCCGTCGAGGTCCAGATGGCGCGACGTGATCAGACGTTGCTCGCCCTCGCGAATCTGATCGCCGAGGAGGATGTGCCCGAAGCACTCGTTCAGTCGGAAATCGAGTACCGCCTGCATGACTTGGAGCACCGCCTCCAAGGTCAGCGTCTCGACCTCGAAACGTTCCTACGGGTAACTAATCAAACGGCCGATCAGCTCGTTGATGTACTGAAGGAAGACGCGAAGAAGTCAGTTCGCATCGACCTCGGGCTCCGGGCACTGGCTCGGGCCGAATCTCTTGAACCCACGCAAGAAGACGTGGACCTTGAGCTCGCCATTACGGCTGAGTCGATGAACGTCACCCCTGAAATCTTGAACTCCAATCTCGAAGAGTCCGGCCGCAAGATCGCCTTCTACGCAGAAGTAGCCAAGATGAAGGCTTCTCGTTGGCTCTACGACCACGTGAAGTACGTCGACGGCAATGGTGCCGAGCTCGACAAGGAGCTCTTCACGGAGAACCAGGCTGACGCCTTTGGTCTTAACTAGTCGGTAGGGTGACGTTGTGAATGAATTCTTCCGCGCCCAGAACTACCTCGTACCTACCGTCGTTGAATCGTCGGCCCGTGGCGAGCGTGCCTACGACCTCTACAGCCGTCTGCTGCGTGAGCGCATTGTCTTCCTTGGTACCGGCGTCGACGACACCGTGGCCAACTTGATTTGTGCCCAGATGCTGTTCTTGGAGTCCGAGGACTCCGACAAGGACATTCACCTCTACATCAACTCACCCGGTGGCGACATCACTGGACTGCTCGCGATCTACGACACCATGAAGTACATCAAGCCCGACGTGTCGACTTTCTGCTTCGGCCAGGCCGCCTCGGCCGCCGCCGTGCTCCTCGGTGCTGGGACCAAGGGCAAGCGCTTCGCTCTGCCACACGCCCGCGTCTTGCTACACCAGCCATGGGGTGGTGTAGGCGGTCAAGCATCCGACATCGAAATCCAAGCTCGTGAGATTTTACGGATGCGCGACTTACTCAATGGCATGCTGGCGGCAGACACCGGTCAAGAAGTCGATCGCATCATGAAAGACACCGATCGCGACTACGTCATGACTTCAGAAGAGGCTGTCGCCTACGGACTCATCGACGAAGTCATTTCGCGTCGCCTCTAGTTGATTTTTTGCCCGCCAGGGCAACGGTTTCAGTGATAATCCCGAGGGTGCCTGATTTTGTTGCACCCAAGTCCTACACTTTTTAAGGCGGAGGCAGTGTCGGAGGGTTACGAATCGTGGCAAAAATAGGTGAAGCAGTCGACGCCATTAAGTGCAATTTCTGCTCGAAGGGTCAACGCCAAGTAAAAAAGTTGATCGCGGGTTCGGGTGTCTATATCTGCAACGAGTGCATCGATCTCTGTAACGACATCCTTCTTGAAGAACTCGGCGAGCGACCCGTCTTGGCTCTCGACGAGCTACCTAAGCCCCGAGAAATTGCCGCCTATCTCGACGAGTACGTCATTGGGCAGGAGTCGGCCAAGAAGATGCTGGCCGTGGCTGTGTACAACCATTACAAGCGCGTCCAAACTGGACCAAAGCGCGACGACGATGTCGAAGTTACGAAGTCGAACATTCTCATGCTCGGCCCCACGGGTTGCGGTAAGACTTTCTTGGCCCAGACTCTGGCCCGCATGCTTAACGTCCCCTTTGCTATTGCCGATGCCACGGCGCTTACTGAAGCCGGCTACGTCGGCGAAGACGTGGAAAATATTCTCCTCAAGCTGTTGACGGCGGCGGACTTCGACGTCAAGCGTGCCGAGCGGGGGATTATCTACATAGACGAGATTGACAAGATTGCACGCAAGTCGGAGAACACGTCGATTACCCGTGATGTTTCCGGTGAAGGTGTCCAGCAGGCTCTCTTGAAAATTCTCGAAGGCACGACCGCATCCGTTCCCCCGCAGGGTGGTCGCAAGCACCCTCACCAAGAATTCATCACGATTGACACCGCCAACATCTTGTTCATTGTTGGTGGCGCCTTCGCCGGCCTCGAGCAGGTTATTGAGCGTCGTCTCGGCAAGAAGAGCATTGGTTTTGGTCAAAATGTCGAGACAGTTGCCTCCCAGGAGGAGTCGATTTTCAAGCACGTCCTGCCCGAAGACTTGGTGAAGTTCGGTTTAATACCGGAGTTCATCGGTCGGCTGCCCGTCATTGGTGCAGTCCAGCAACTCAATGAGTCGATGCTCGTCCAAGTGCTTTCCGAGCCCAAAAACTCGCTCGTCAAGCAGTACCAGAGGGTCTTTGAAATGGACGGGGTCGAGCTCGACTTTGAAGCAGATGCGCTTGACGCCATTGCCGTCCTGGCGCTGACACGTGGAACTGGTGCGCGAGGACTGCGGTCAATCCTCGAAGACGTGCTGCTCGACACTATGTTTGATATCCCCGGTCGCAAGGACGTAATTCGCTGCACCGTGACGGCTGCATCAGTTCGCAAGGAAGAGTCACCTGTCTTAACCATGCGCAAGGCGACGCGCGCCCGTCGCGCCAGCTAAACAACGTGAGGTTTGCTCGATTCGCCCAGGCCAACGCTTGGCTGGAGAGTCACATCGACTTCGAGAAGGTTGCACCGAATCGTTCTGACGTCCCCACGTTGCAGCCGATTCACGACACGTTGGCTGCCATCGCCGACCCCCATCACGACTACCCCAAAATCCACGTCACGGGGACGAACGGCAAAGGTACGACGACGACGCTGATTAGCAGTCTGTTGCACGAGTGGGGCTTGAGCGTCGGCACTTTTGTCTCTCCTGATCTACACCGCGTGAATGAACGAATTCTGCTCAATGGTGAACCGGTGCGCGACGAGCAGTTCACGATGTTGATCTCACGATTGGCCGACGTCGAGACGGCCACGGGAATTGTCCTCACTCGATTTGAACTTCTTACCGTCGCCGCCTTTCTCCATTTTTCCGATATGGGGGTCGATGTTGCCGTTATTGAAGTGGGCATGGGTGGAACGTGGGACTCGACGAACGTCATTGACGCCGATGTCTCGGTGCTGACCAATGTCTCCTTGGATCACACGGCCGTACTCGGCAGCTCCGTTGCCGCGATTGCCAGTGACAAGGTCGGTATCTTTCGCCCGGGTGGTTGCGCGGTGCTCGGAACGATCAACCAAACCGTGGTTGACATCGCCGAAGCCAAGGTGGCCGAACTGGGCTCGCCGTTGATTCGGTTGGGCCGAGACTTTGCCCTTGAACGTAACGATCTCGCCGTAGGCGGCCGGATGCTCGACCTACACACGCCAATGGGGGAGTACCACCAAGTTCTCCTGACGCTTCACGGCATCCACCAAGGTATGAATGCTCTGACGGCCCTGGTCGCCACGGAAACCTTTCTCGGTCGGGCCCTGACCGAAGATGTAGTGGAAGCCGTCTTCGGCCTGGCCTCCATGGCGGGTCGCATGGAAGTCTTAGAGCACTACCCGCTCATCATGATCGACGGGGCGCACAATCCAGCTGGTGTCATCTCGCTCGCCGAAACCTTGGAAGAAGCATTTCACCTAGCTGGTCAGCGTCGAGTGGTAATTGGAATGTTGACCGGACGAGAAATTGCCGACATGATTGAGCCACTAGTGGCTATCGGGGTCGACGAGTTCATTGTCTGTGAACCACTCTCGCCCCGCACACAAAAGGCCGAGGCAATTGCGGAGGTCATTACGAGTCGCGGTGCCCACGCGACGGTGGTTCTCGATCCTCGTGAGGCCGTACGACACGCCCGCGAACTCTCGGGCGAGGACGATCAAATCATTGTGGCTGGGAGTCTCTATCTGGTCGGCGATGTGCGTGCCGGCCTCCTGGCCATCCCCCATCAACACCGGTAGTCCACCTCTGTTAGATTTTCATCCGTGGATCGCACCTTTGTAATTGTTAAGCCCGACGGCGTTGAGCGCCGTCTTATCGGGGAGATTGTCGCTCGTCTCGAGCGTAAGCAACTCAGTGTCGTAGCGGCCGAACTGCGCAGAATCGACCGGGCCACCGCCGAGCAGCACTACGGCGAGCACGCAGGTAAGCCCTTCTTCAACGATCTCGTGGCTTTCATCACGCGTAGTCCCGCCCTCCTCCTCGTAATCGAGGGACCTGGTGAGACCTACAAGGTCGTTCGAAACCTCATGGGTGCCACCAACCCTAAGGATTCGGCCCCCGGTACCATTCGAGGTGATCTCGCCATCGAAATGACAGAAAACCTCATCCACGGCTCAGACTCACCCGAATCGGCCGCCCGCGAGATTGCCTTGTTCTTCCCCAATCTCGCCTAATTGGCACTACTACCAAATTCCTCCATTTTCGCCTAGCCTTAGTGGTACTTCGGCGCACCTTCGCGCCTTCAGGCAAGGTTTAATTCATGGTCGAAAGTCGCTTTAATCTCCTCGGTCGCGATATGGCTGTTGACCTCGGTACAGCGAACACACTGGTGTACGTCAAGGGGCGAGGCATCGTGCTCAATGAACCTTCCGTCGTAGCCGTCAATGTTCTCACCGGCAAGCCCCTCGCGGTCGGCGCCGAGGCTAAGCGAATGATTGGTCGTACGCCGAGCAACATTCAGGCCATTCGTCCCTTGAAAGACGGTGTCATCGCAGACTTTGACATCTGTGAAACGATGCTGCGCTACTTCATCCTCCGTGTTCACCAGCGCCGATTCGCTAAGCCACGGATGGTCATCTGTGTTCCTTCCGGCATTACCGGCGTTGAAAAGCGCGCCGTGACTGAAGCTGCGGAGTACGCCGGAGCCCGTAAGGCCTACATCATCGAAGAGCCGATGGCGGCGGCCATCGGTGCTGGCCTGCCGATTAGTGAGCCGACGGGAAACATGGTCGTTGACATTGGTGGAGGTACGACTGAAGTAGCCGTGATTTCGCTGGGCGGCATCGTAACTAGTCAGTCCATCCGTGTGGGTGGAGACGAACTGGACGAAGCGATTGTGGACTACGTCAAAAAAACGTTTCGCCTGGCCCTCGGTGAGCGTACGGCCGAAGAGCTCAAGATTCAGTTAGGTTCGGCCTTCCCGTTACAAGAAGAGCTGCGTGCCGAAATTCGTGGCCGGGACCTCGTGACCGGACTACCTAAGACCATTTCGATCTCAACCGAACAGATTCGTGAAGCGATTAGTGAACCAGTGCAGGCCATTGTGGATGCTGTCAAGGTCACCCTGGACCGGACTCCACCAGAGTTGGCAGCCGACCTTATGGAGCGCGGAATCGTCTTGACGGGTGGTGGCGCATTGCTCCACGGCCTCGATGCGCGCCTACAGTCCGAGACAAACATGCCGATAATTATTGCGCCAGATCCGCTGAACTGTGTGGCGATTGGCAGTGGTCGTTGCCTCGAGGAGATTGACTACTTCAACCAGATGTTGAAGACGACGCAGTCTCGATAGGCCATGGCAATTGTTAAGCGACGGCGCCGGGCGGTTGCGGGGCTGGTAGCAGCCACCATCATGCTGGGTGTCTTTCAGTTCACGGGTGGCGTTGCGAGTGGTCTCCGTTCGACGGGCAACGTCATTGTGTCGCCGTTTGCTTGGACCATCAATTTGATTGCCCGCCCCGTTGGACATCTCTCGTCGGGCGCACTGAACTACTCCGAACTGGTCGCACAAAACAAGCAGTTGCGCTACCAGTTGGGTCAAGCTCAATTGCGCGCGAATGAATCAGAAGCGACCAATCGTCAATTGCGTGAACTCTCAGCCACACTCGACGTGTCCTATGTCAACAGTTTGCCAACAATTACGGCTCAAGTGAATGAGCAGTCTCCGACGAATTTCATCGCCAGTATTGGCATCTCGAAGGGAACCAACGAAGGCGTGTTGGTGGGTATGCCTGTGGTGGGTAACGGCGGACTAGTGGGACGAGTAGTGGCCACGACATTGCACGGCGCCACAATTCAACTACTGACCGATGCGGCTAGTTCAGTTGGCTGCACCTTCGGTGACGGCACGGTCAATGCCATTGTGAGCGGCCGGGGACTCAATCACGCCTTAAGCGTGACGGCGGTTTCCCTTAAAGCGACCTTGACTCCTGGCACTATCTTTGCGACCAATGGCCTTCAGGGTGGTCTATTTCCAGTCGGACTACCTGTGGCGAAGGTCACTGCCGTCACGTTGACGCCGGGTGCGACGACCTACGACCTCAAATTGAAGCCAGTGGCGGAATTGCAAAATCTTTCGTACGTCACAGTGATTGCGTGGGAGCCCGGCACGTGAACCTCTGGGTGGTACGCGTGATTGTGTCCAGCATCATTATCACGGCGCTGCAAGTGGCCGTCTTATCTAATCTCCGTCTCGGTGGCGTAGTGATTATGGCCATTTGGCTCTGGACGTTGGTCGTTGGCCTCTTGGGCGGTACGCCGCCGGCCATGGTGGCCGGAGCTACGACGGGCGCGCTCTTTGACGCCCACGTCAGCACACCATTTGGACTCTTCATCGCAATCGGTCTGCTCGGGGGTTACGTGGCGGGTCAATTGGGGCGCGAAGGTATTGGCGACTTCAAGGCGGCGGCGTGGTGGATGCCATCGGCCATTGGTCTCGCCGTGGGCTTCGTGACGCCACTGGTCCTGACGGCCGCTGCGGCCCTGACGGGAAACCTGCAATTTTGGCGGGGCGACCTAGGGGCCACAATGGTGGTCAACGCCCTAGTCTTTGCGGTCGCCATTCGCGGTACGGCAATCGTTGCGCACCGGCTCATGGGTGATGTTGAGGGGTACCGATGGTGAGGCGCAAATCGTGGCGTGCGCGCTCCACTGCGCCGAAGTTCGCTCGGTGGTGGGCACCGTGGTACACCCTGAACCCTCTCCGTGGTCGTGGGCGTCGCATTAACGAGCGACGCAGCGTCGGGCTACGTGACTTGGTGGCCGCTCCGGGTGAGGTACGAAATCGCCCCGATGTTCGTTGGCGTGTGATCGGCGGCGCATTCGCCGTCATGCTCGGACTCTTGGTGACCCGACTCTTCTTCTTGCAAGTCGTCGACCATGACGCATCATTGGCTGCGGCAAAAAATAACGCCCTGCGAACCAGCGTGGTCCCCGCTTCGCGTGGTGAAATTCGTGATCGGACTGGCGTCACTCTCGTCGGGAATGTCACCACGACCGAACTGCGCCTCTCCTACGCCGAAGCACTCCTACACCCTGACGTGAAGGGTGCGCTGGCCGAGCTAACGGGGAAGTCCAACGCTGAACTCGATCGCATTTTGGGTGACTTGCGCTACGACCGCTACCAGCCAATTCCGATTCTCCTTGATACTCCGGCCAATCTGATCGAGTACCTGACGCTGCACCGGTCCGAGTTTCCGGGCGTGAGTTTGGTCCGTGTATCGCATCGCGTCTACCCACTCGGTGGCGCAGTAGCCCCCCACTTGTTGGGCTACGTGGGTCCGATCAATGGTGACGAACTGGCATCTCGCCCCAACATGGGGTACCAGATGGACTCCAAGATAGGTAAAGCCGGTATTGAATCTTTCTACGAGACGTACCTGCGCGGTATTGATGGGAAGCGTACCTTGCGAGTTGACCGTCGGGGCAACATCTTGGACACCGTGAACACGTCGTCGGCCAAAGTCGGTAATTCGTTGGTATTGAACGTCGACGCCGGTCTACAAAAGGCGTTGGATGGCTATTTGGAGAGCTCTATTCTGCGAACTCGGCGCACTATCGATGGCCGTTCCGGGGTCTACCCACCCGCTCCCAATGGCGCCGCCATTGTGCTCGATCCAAGGAATGGTCACGTCCTGGCGATGTCGAGTTACCCCAGTTATGACTTGTCGCAGTTTGTCACAGGATTGTCGAATAAGACGTTCCAATCCTTACTGTCGACTGGTGCCTTTAACAACTTTGCCATTCAAGGCCAGTACACCCCGGGATCGACTTTCAAGCTGATTACGGCGACGGCCATGCTGCAAACTGGAATTCAGTCGGCGTCAAAGGTGATTAACGACAAAGGGACGTACAAGGTGCCGGGCTGCCTGCAGGGTTACCACGGTTGTGTTTTTCACGGTGACGAGGCGGAGGGGTCTGGTTACGTCAACTTGTCTCGAGCGCTAACGGTGAGCTCAGACGTCTACTTCTATCAATTGGGCTATCTCTTTTGGAGTCAGACGGGAAGATACGGACTCACGCCGATTCAGGACGTCGCTGCTAATTACGGGCTCGACTCACCAACGCAGATCGATTTACCCGATGAAAATGTCGGCCGCGTGGACTCGCCCACCGTGCGTAAGGCGTTGTACGCCGAAGCACCTAAGGCCTTCCCAAATGTGGACTGGTTCACCGGGGACAATCTCCAGATGGCCTTCGGGCAGGGCTCGACAGCAGTCACACCCCTCGAAATGGCGAATGCCTTCGCCACCTTCGCTAACGGCGGAACTCGCTACGCCCCCGAAGTGGTCTCGGCCGTCGTTGATGCCCGAGGAAAAGTTATTCAGTCCTACGGACCCAAAGTGCTGGGCCACGTCAGTTTGCCTGAGCGAATCCGTGGTCCCATCCTGCAAGGTCTTCTCGGCGTAGTCAGTAGCCCAGACGGTACGGCCAACTACCCATTTACGCACTACGCGAATTTTTCACTTCGCGACTTTCCGGTGGCGGGAAAAACGGGTACGGCCTCGAACGCCGCGGGACAAGAGCCGAACGCTTGGTTCGTGGCCTTTGGTCCCGTGCCGAATCCAAAGTACGTTGTGCTCTGTGTGATTGGCAAGGGTGGCTACGGTGCTTCGTCGGCGGCACCAGTGGTCGCACAGGCCTTTGACTATCTCGTGCGGCACCCCGTCAAGCCAGTTCATATCGCTCCGGCGATCAAAACGACCAAAAGTTGAGTTGCTCGCGCGACTGGGGCGAAGTTGTCACCCACTAAGGAAGTTGGGGGCAATCACCACCGCTGCGGGCCTTTTGAGTAGTTCCGCGGAATCCTTACGGAACGAAGTAGCCTGTGTTCGTTGGGAGCTTGTGGTCCAAGGCTGTATTTGGACATGCGCTCAAAGATCGAATCCAGCGTGCGGTAAGTGGTTTTTCACTCATCGTAGAACGCGAACGTAAGGGAAGAGCCGTGATCGACAACTTCAGGTCGAACATAGACACCCCTACCGTTGAAGGCGTAGACACCATCGTCGCCCAACTTGTAACACCGTTCCGGGCAATTCGCCCCATGGAACTACCAAACGCCGTAGAACCCGCTATCTCGCTCGTCCGAGCGACGCGGACCCACCGATTGATTGACCGTGTTGGCAGAGGAAGAAGTCCGCTCCCCAGCGGAGTCTTCCTTCCCGCCACACTGTCTGCGACCTCAAGTGTCGCGTAATGAACGCTAGGAGCACCCCTAATGACCGACGAAACCCCTCGTCCGACTAACGAATCACCCACCCCCAGGATTGGCGACACCCGTCCTGCACCCAAGATTGGCGATACGCGACCGGCCCCGGCTGGCGAGCCTCGCCCCGAAGGTGAAGCTCGTCCGGCGGCTTCATTGAATGCCAACCGCAACCGCAACCGACGCCGTCGAGGCAAGGGCCCGGGTCAAGGCAGTGCTCAAGGGGGTGGCGCAGGACAGTCCAGTGCCACTCCGCCCCGTCAGGGACGCCCCGCGGACGCCCCGGTCGAAGCCTCCGCTCCCGATGCGGCTGAAGGCTCCTCTGCGGCATCGCGCAAAAAGAGCACTCGCCGTCGTGGCGGGGATCGCAAGGGTCGCGCCCAAGGCCGCTACCTCATGTGCGTGCACGTAGTTGATGGCGCCACGCACATCGCCACCATGGAGGGCCGCTCACTCGTGGAATACCGCGTTGCCCGTGAGGCCGACGAAACGTTGCAGATTGACGGCAACATTTACGTGGGGCGAGTCCAAAACGTGCTTCCCGGCATGGAATTAGCCTTCGTCGACATTGGCATACCGAAGAACGCCGTGCTCTACAAGAACGACGTGACCTTCGAAAGTGATGAGGTCGAGACTAAGCCCTCGAACGACGCGAAGATCGAGGACATGCTGAAGGCCGGCCAGACGGTCCTGTGTCAGGTCACCAAGAACGCCATTGGGGCCAAGGGCGCCCGTTTGACTCAAGACGTTTCACTGCCTGGTCGATTTGCTGTGCTCGTTCCGAACTCCTCGACGATTGGTATCTCTAAGCGGCTCGGTGACGGCGAGCGCCGACGCCTCCGCAAGGTCATTGACGAAGTGAAGCCGGCCCAACACGGGATCATCGTGCGTACCGCGGCCGAAGGAGTCTCGAGCGAAGACCTCGCCCGCGACGTGAAGTCTCTGGCCGAGAAGTGGGAGGCCATCGAGACCGAAGCGAAGAAGTCGCCACAGCCACGCTTGGTCTATCGCGACCTGGACATGGCCGTTCGACTACTCCGCGAAGAGCTCAATGATGACTACCGCGCCGTCTTGATTGATGATAAGGAGCTCTTCGAAAAGGTCCGCGAGTACGTAACGGCCGTTAACCCCGAGTTGGCCGACCGCGTCGAGTTCTACGAGAAGGGCACTGAAGAACTTCCGCTCTTTGAGCGCTACTTCGTCCACGAACAGCTTCACCGCGCCCTGGACCGCAAGGTCTTCCTACCGTCGGGTGGATCGCTGATTATTGAGCGCACCGAGGCCCTCACCGTGGTGGACGTCAACACCGGAAAGAACGTGGGCTCAACGAACCTTGAAGAGACCGTTTTTCGTAACAATCTCGAGGCGGCCGAAGAGGTCGCCCGCCAACTCCGACTCCGCGATATTGGTGGCATTATTGTCATCGACTTCATCGACATGGAGATCAAGGCCAACCGTGAGGCGGTCGCCTCGGCACTACGTCAAGCACTCTCGCGGGACAAGACTCGAACTCAAGTCTTTGACATCTCCGAGCTGGGTCTCATCGAAATGACCCGAAAGCGGGTCAATGAAGGGCTTTTGGAGTCAGTCTCCAGCACCTGTGCGGTCTGCGACGGCCGTGGTTTTGTCCTTTCGGCCGGCCTGTAGAGCGGACGGAACGTGACCTTCTTTATTTCGGCTAACATAAACGAACTATGTACGCCGTAATTCGCACCGGAACGTCTCAAGAACGCGTCGCTGAAGGTCAGGTCGTTCGCGTCGACCTGCGCAGCGAAGCCTTGGGTTCGTCAATTGAGTTTCAGCCTGTCCTCGTCGTTG
>WLNA01000018.1 GCA_009726065.1 Actinomycetota bacterium | reverse complement strand
CATCATGTCCTCAACGGTGTGGTGATCACCCGTTTCGTGGTCACCGACTCCTTCAAGGCGAAGATCCATGCCGCTGTGGAAAGCCAGCTGCTGGAGCATGTGGTCGTAGAAACCTTGACCGGTGTCGACGAAGACCCGTCCCTCGCCTGGAATGCGGAGTCGGATTGCGATGGACGTTTCAGCGGTAGCACGCCGGAAAATCGTGGGTACCGAGCTAGGCGGTATCCCTTGTTGCCAGGCGACAATCGCTTCGAGGAGGCGATTGTCGTCGAGCTCATCTCGAACGCTGATACGTAGTGCGCCGGCAAACGCACGCACCACAATCCCGTAGGGCAGTAGTCCGTTTACGACAGATTCGGGGTCTTCCATGGGGATGTACAAGAAGTTAGTGAAGGACTTGAGTGGAGTAAATCCGAGTTCACTCAATGCGACCGATAACCGTTCACGTTCGGCAATCTGAGATGAGACATCCGGGGGGGATGCCAACGCCGCTCGGGCGAGTGCCGCTGACAAGGTGGAAACCGAGAGAGGGGCCAATCGTGCCGCCATCGCGTCCGCCAGCTGCGGCGTGGAGATTGAATATCCCACTCGAGCGCCAGCCAAGCCAAAGGCTTTCGAGAACGTGCGCAGCACAATTACACCATTATCAACCTGATCGATAGCGCTCACACCGGCGTAGTCGGCGTACGCCTCATCAATCACAAGTTGACCGGGAACTGTCGGGATGTCGGGCAGTTCACCTGTCGGATTGTTAGGTCGACAGACAAAGACCAGGTCGGCCTTCGAGGGGTCGTCAATGACGGTGGCTCCCGCCATTCCCGCCGCGAATCGATACATGGAATAGCTGTTCGAGGGCACTGTGGCAATCGTGCCACCGGACGCAAAGATGCGAGCACAGAGAACAATCAATTCGTCACTACCGGCACCGAGCACAATTTGATTGGCCTCGACACCGTGATACGTGGCAATGTCTTCCCGCAGTGGCGCGTAGCGACCACGGTCGTACTCGTTGACATCAGCCAAAGCTCGTGCAATCGTGGCTGGTCGCGCCGTCACCGGGGCCTGAGGTGGCACGTTCCCGTCAAAGCGAAGCATCTGATCGGGCGCTAAGCCGACACGCTCGGCCAGTTCGTCAGTCGCGGGTGGCCATTGGTAGGCGGCGAGTGGTGGTGGGATTTTGCTCATCGGCGGGCCGTCGCTTTGTGGTTAGGGAGGCCTTCGAGTTCAGCAAGGGCCTCAATGGTTGGAGCAAGTAGGGCAAGTCCTTCTTCGCTAATGCGTTGGATTGTGACCGTCTTCATGTAGGCCTCAATGCCGAGACCCCCTGTAGAACGTGCCCACCCACCAGTCGGGAGCACGTGGTTGCCTCCCGTGGCGTAGTCCCCAGCCGGCACCGGGGCGTACCGGCCAACAAACACCGCGCCGGCATTACGAATTCGAGGTGCCAGCGATTCGGCACGAGGACCGAGAAGGGCCACGTGTTCTGCGGCATAGCCATCAATTTCAGCCACGGCTGCGTCAAGGTCGTCACCGACTCGCACGACAAACGCTCGCGAATCCGGACCGTGTTCCAGCTGGGCCGCCAGTTCCTGCTCAATGAGCGACTCCTCAATTCCGGGGTCGGCGGCGACAACAACTTCACTTGGTCCGGCGGGAAGATCGATAGCAACTACTTGACTCACTAGCAACTTGGCGGTGTTGACCGCACCACCACCAGGTCCAAAAATCTTGTCGACTCTCGGGATGGTGGCCGTGCCGTAGGCCATGGCCGCAATCGCTTGCGCGCCGCCCACGACAAAGACATCGGAAATCCCAATGAGTTTGGCTGCGGCGGCGACGTTCTCGGCTCCACGTGGCGGTGTGCAGATAACGATGTTGTCGACACCGGCCTCCTGGGCGGGAATCGCCGTCATAAGCAGAGAAGAGACCAGACCACTCGGGACGTAGAGGCCGACCGTTTGGATCGGGACCCATCGACGCTCCAGCGAGACGCCGGGGTTTACTTCCATGGTGACGGTGGCCGGCATTTGAGAAGCGTGCCAACGACGAATGGCGTCGGCGGCAAAGAGCACGGCGTCACCTGGGATATCGCCGCTCGGTACAGCCTTCTGAGGTGCACGTTCTTCAACACCGTCTAAGAGTGCTGACCACTCGGCGACCGCGGCATCTCCGCGATTCTTGACGTCATTCACGATGTCTTCAATCGTGAACTCTCGATCGACTTTGGTAGTGCGGCTCATCGGACCATCCGTTCAATTGGCAAGGTCAAAATGGCACTCGCACCCTTCGCTTCCAGCTTGGGCATGAGTGCCCATATGTCGCTCGCCGGAACGAGGGCGTGGACCGAAACTACGTCAGAGTCTGCCAATGTCAAGACGCTCGGTGACCCGGCCGTTGGCAATTCGGCCACCACTTCAGCGAGGTACTTGGTAGGCACATTAAAGAGCAGGTAGCGACTCTTGCGAGCCTCAATAACGGACTGCAGCATGGTGACGAGTGTGTTTCGATTTTGCGATGCGGTGGCGCCGCGTCGTCCGATAACGACGGCCTCTGATTCAAAAATTGTTTCAATCGAACGAAGGCCATTGGTCCGCAACGTACTGCCCGTCGATACCAGGTCGATAATCCCTTCGGCCAGACCCAGTCGAGGGGCGATCTCCACTGAGCCCCCAACCGAAATCAACTCGGCAGTGATACCGGCCTCATCCAGGGCACGTTGGGCGATGGTTGGGTGCGACGTAGCAATGCGCAGACCATCGAGATCCTTGAGCGAGGTGAATGTGCTCTCGGTAGGTACCGCTACCTGCAGGGAGCAGTAGCCGAAGCCCAGATTCAGCAGAACTTCTACGTCGTAATTACCTTCAGCGACCAAGTCGCGCCCAGTGATCCCGCAGTCCACGACGCCGTCCTGGACGTACTCTGGAACATCATCGGCTCGAACGAAGAGTAGATCAATGTCGGCATTGCGGCAGTAGGTCTGCAAGACCCGTTCGCCGGGCTCTTGCGGAGCGACACCGCTGGCTTCGAGCAGGCTCCACGAAGGCTCACGTAGGCGACCTTTGGATGGCATAGCTAAGGACAAACGATTGGTCATTTTCTTACTTTCTTCAAAATTGCGAGATAGCCGCCTTCGCCGTATCGCAGCCAATGCGCGACACGGGTCACGGTCGCGGTGGATGCGCCAGTCTGACGGGAGATTTCCTGGTACGAGACACCTTCATTGACGAGGCCCGCCACCTGGAGTCGTTGGCCCATAGCGTCAAGCTCGGCCACCGTGCAAAGATCGCGGAGAACGCTCTTCATTTGATTGGCAGTACGCACTCCGCTCAGTGCCTCAGCAAGGTCGTCAAATCGACGGGCCGTCAGGCCGTCGTCTGTCGCCGGAGATACTTTGCCGCTGGTCATATCACTATGTTAGCGTGCTACTATGGCAGAGTGCAAGTCATCCCTGCCGTCGACGTCCTCGGAGACGATGCCGTCCGTCTTGAACGCGGCGACTACGACCGCGTTCTCTTCCGTCAACCGCTCGAAGCCTACGTAGAGCGGGTATTGGCCGCTACGACCCCCGATCTCCTCCACATTGTTGACCTCCAAGGTGCCCGAGACGGAGCCTTTCGGCCCGAAGTTCTCTCACGATGCCAGAACGTTAGCGGCGCCACTCCGCTACAGGTTTCGGGTGGAATCCGTACGCCCGAGCAAGCGACGGCACTACTACAGGCGGGGGCGACACGCCTAATTGTGGGAACGGCCGCCTTCGCCACGCCCGAGGCCATGACGAAGTTCGTCGAGGCCATTGGATTCGCGCTCGTTGTGGCTATCGACGTGAAGGATGGGTTGGTAGCAACCAAGGGATGGCTGGCCTCGTCGGGACTTACACCCGAAGAGGCAGTAGAGCGCTGCCTGCACGCTGGTGTCGCACGCATTCACGCCACCGCTGTGGACCGTGACGGGACTATGGGTGGTCCTGATCTAAGCCTGTATCGCCGGCTCTGCACTACGGGCATTGCGGTCGTTGCCGCCGGCGGTGTCCGCGATATGAATGATGTGGCTGCGCTTGAAACAATTGGATGCGAAGGGGCGGTGATGGGCACCGCTCTTGCTCAGCAGCTAGGGATTTTTTAGTTTGTTGGTAGTTGAACGGGCGAGTTGGGCACGCCGGCCAAGGACCGCCACATCACACCCATGAGCCATCCGCTATAGGTGTTATTGATGTGCAGTCCATCACGGGAATAGGGAATCATCTTGTTGATGACTCCCGGACACGTCGGGCTGCAGAGCCAGGGCTTCTGATCGATTACGGCAAAGTTGGCATCAACTGCAGACTGGGTGACGGCCCGATTGGTGGGGTCGTCATTGACCGAATTGTTGGAACGTACATCACAGAAGCGGATGTCCTGTTTGTGCGCGGCGAGACAGGCCACGGGATTCGCTACACCCGGAGATGTATTCACCAGAAGCGGGAAGCCCGACAGGAAGACAAACGATGCATTCGGCGAAGCACTCTTAAGGAGTTGGAGATATGCGAGTGAGTTGGCATGGGCCAACGTTCCGTTCTGCGACGTACGCCGCCCATCAGCCAATGAAGCCGCCGGGTTGGAGGCGACGACCACCATCGCCGGTTTCAGCACCGCCAAATCGCTCATGACTGCGGTGCGGAAACGATTGCACGCCACCCACGGCCCAGGTCGATTGGGCACATTGAGATACGTGAGTTCACCAGTCTGGGCCACACAACCGGGCTTAGCTAGAACGACCAACCGCCAACCAAGGACGGTAGCCAACTTGGCGTATGCCGTGGCCCACATAACGGCTCGCGAGTCTCCGGTCAGAACGATGGTGTTGGCACTCCCCGCCTTCGCGTTCCCGAACGTGCAATCGGCGATTGACGCTGGGCTTCCGTCGGACTGATGGGCCACCTGGTTGCACCGACCAGTTGGCATAAAGAAAGAGTTTGCACCGGTAACGCTGTTGGAGAGGTACGCCAGGGTTGGATTGGTCGTTGGCAGTTTCACTAGTGCGTGCCCCAGGCGAATCTGGTCTCCCACTTGAGCCAAGGTCGGAAGCGATGCCAAGCAGGCCAGTTTGGTTTTCGAAGACGCACAGGGATCGGTTGCTGCCCGGGTAGTGGCGACCGTCAGAGGTAGGGCAAGACTCAATATGGTCGTCGCCAAGACCACCCGCCAGCCTGTTCGTGCATGCACCATTGAATTACCGTAGCCCACGGTGGAGTCGTCGTCTAGCGGTGTTTGCGACGGCGCTCTAGGAGAACGGACCCGACCACGCCCAGAAAGACCATGAGGGGCAAGAGAACGATGACTAGCGCCTGAGACTTCAGGGTGTGAATGAGCGTTCCAGAAATCGCGAGTACCGCAAGTCCAAGAACGAAAAGTTCAGGCGTATCACCGACGAAGAAATCAAAGAGAAACCTGAAGAATGCTCGAACGTATTTCATGGCGCCTCCGTGCCCGATGGCCGATGCGGTGCGAGCGAGGCCACGACCAACCACGTGAGTACGCCGTAGATCGCCGCAAAGGCGAGAAGCGCAAGGTCTTGCCCGGGCCAATGGAGTCCAATCCCCTCGCCAATCCAGAAGGTTCCGTAGGCAGCCATCATGATGCCGACCACCATCTTCATTGCGTTTTCAGGAACATTGGAAAGTTGGCGCGCCACCACAGCCCCGACCACAGCCACCAGCACCACCGCCACACCAGCGGCAGTGGCGGCCACGCCTAACCGGTGCGCGGAGCTACCCAACGTAATAACGGTAACCACCACTTCGACGCCCTCCAAGAAGACACCCTTGAAGGCCATCACAAAAGCGGTCGCATCCCGAGTGCTCGTCAAACTCTTCTTCAGCTCTTCGACCGTCTCAGCGAAGATTGCATCTTCGTCGTGCTTTGCTTTCAATCCAATACTCCGCAAAATTGCCTTGCGCCACCACTGCATGCCAAAAATCAGGAGTACCGTACCGACCACGATGCGCAGTGAGGACAGAGGAATCCGGGCGAGGGCTGGTCCAAATAGTGCTACGAGTGCCGCAAGGGCCAGCAGGGCAACAGAAACTCCTTCGACGGCCGAACGCCAACCTTTGGTGACGCCAACCGCCACCACAATGGTTAGGGCTTCAACCATTTCCACTGCACTGGCAAGAAAGACAGTTGCGAAAAGCGCTATGACGCCAGATGAAGAGAGTGCAGTCACAACGACAACTAATACTGAGGCAGAGACTTATCGTGGCGACGATCGGCGAGTGATGGAGCCGCCGCATCTTTGGGACTCAAAATAGCTTCCCCGCTCAGTGGCCAGGGCACCATCAACTCACTATCAAAGGGATGAACTTCTAGCTCGGTGGAGGGGTTATAGGTCGAGGACAAGAGATAGACCAAGACGGCGTCATCACTGGTTGCACAAAAACCGTGACCGATACCAGAGGGTAAATACAGTGAAACTCCGTCGCCACCACGCAGCGTTACAAGTTCAGTGACGCCAAACGTTGGTGAACCGATCCGGAGATCAACCATGACATCGACCAGTTCGCCTTCGGCACAAGTGACCACTTTCGCCTGGCCCTCGGGAGCCACGGAAAAATGAAGCCCACGCACCACGTTGCGCGCCGATCGTGACAAATTGGCCTGCGCGGCAGTGAAGGAAATCCCTGCCTCCGTGAGATCGGGCAGCTTGAACCACTCGCGAAAGTAGCCGCGGTCGTCGCCCCAGACGGGTGAGGTGAGCTTGTAGAGACCCTGGATCGACAGTTCTTCGAGTATCAACTCTTCACAGCCTTCAGTGGACGCCACCAGGCTTCATTGTCGTAGTACCAACGAACGGTGGCCTCAAGGCCAGATTCAAATGGCACGAGTGCCTTGTACCCGAGTTCAGCCGCAATCTTCGTGCAGTCCACGGAATAACGACGGTCGTGGCCTAGACGGTCGGCGACTGGTTCGATCATGTCGGTGCTCGCACCGCAAAGCTCGAGCAACCTCAAGGTGATTTCGTGATTTGTCAATTCAGTACCACCACCGATGTTGTAAATCTCACCCGACCTGCCGCCTTCGAGAACTTTCAAAATTCCCTGGCAATGATCGTCGACGTGTAGCCAGTCGCGAACATTAAGTCCGTCACCGTAGAGCGGAACTTTGAGTCCATCGATGAGATTTGATACAAACAGCGGAATAACTTTTTCGGGATATTGCCGTGGCCCATAATTATTGGAGCACCGCGTGACGCTGACATCAAGACCAAAAGTTGTGTGATAGGCGAGAGCCGCAAGGTCGGATCCGGCCTTACTCGCCGAATAGGGAGAATTGGGTTCCAGGATGTGGTCTTCGCTCCACGAGCCTTCGTCGATTGATCCGTAGACCTCATCGGTCGAAACATGGACGAACTTGCTCACGCCACCGCGTCGGGCACTTTCGAGCAACTGCTGAGTCCCGAGAACGTTGGTAATAAAGAATGGCTGAGCTCCGTGAATGGAACGGTCTACGTGACTTTCGGCCGCCAGGTGCAGTACGGCCTGAGCACCGGACACAACCTCATCCACCATTGCGGCGTCGTTGATGGATGCGTGCACGAAGGTCACGCGGGAATCGCGAAGTACGGTATCCATATTCTCGCGCCGTCCCGAATAGGTCAACGCGTCGAGCAGGACAATGCGGTCGTAGCCCAGTCGTTCAGCCTCTTCCAGGCTGCGTTCCGCGAGCCGCGAGCCAATAAATCCGGCCGCACCTGTAATGACGAGCTTCAAGACGTTTCCCCTCAACTGAACCTTCGAAATACCAGACCTAGACTAGTTAGGTGAAGGGAATCATTCTGGCGGGTGGCAGCGGTACACGGCTTCACCCCATTACTAAGGCCGTTTCGAAGCAGTTGCTGCCGATATATGACAAGCCCATGATTTACTACCCCCTCAGCACGCTGATGCTGGCGGGTCTTCGCGAGATTCTGATTATTACAACGCCACATGACCGGCCTGCATTCGAACGGTTACTGGGCGACGGATCACAGTTCGGCATCTCGATTACGTTCGCCACCCAGCACGCACCTAATGGATTAGCGGAGGCCTTCATAATTGGTGAAGAGTTCCTCGCTGGCGACAAGTCCTGCCTGATTCTGGGCGACAACCTCTTCTATGGACCGGGCCTCGGCACACAGCTCCAAAAGTTCAATGAAGTCTCGGGAGCTCAGATTTTTGCCTACCAAGTGGCCGACGCCACTTCCTACGGCGTGGTGGAGTTTGATGACGGAGGACGAGTTTTGTCGCTCGAGGAAAAGCCCGTCGCTCCCAAGAGCAACTATGCGGTCCCCGGAATTTATTTTTACGACGAAAGAGCGAGCCAAATCGCCAAGGAGCTCAAGCCGAGCGCCCGTGGTGAACTCGAAATCACGGCTCTCAATAACGTGTATCTCGAACTGGGTGAGCTACGCGTCGATGTTCTCCCCCGCACGACCACGTGGCTCGATACCGGCACACACGAGTCACTCTTTGAAGCGGCCGGATTAATCCGAACGCTGCAACTTCATTCAGGGCTAGTAATCGCTGACCCCGTGCAGATTGCCCAGGACATGGGCTGGTTGGCTTAAGCCAGCAGCTGGCGCGCCAAGTCGCCGAAGATGTATTCCTTGTGGGTGGCAATGCCTCGGCGGTTCTTTTGAGCAATCACCGCGGCGTACTCCAACGCCTTCGCTAGGACATCGTCACCTTCGGCAATCGCCTCGACAATGCCCGCCTCCTTGGCCTCCGCGGCGGAGTAGCGGCGGGCCGTATTCATCGCTTCGAGCGCGGAGTTCTTCGGCATCCGTGCGAGCACGACATCGGCCATGTTGGGTGGCAAGAACATGTTGATGTCGACTTCGTTGAGACACCAGTAACCACGGTCACTTCGCATGATGCGATAGTCGGCCGTCAGCGACAGCATGGCACCACCGGCAAAGGTGTGACCATTGAGGGCAGCAATCAGATAGGCAGGAAAGACCATGAGCTGTCCAAAGAGTCGGTCCAGCTGAATCAGCGTTTCACCCATCTCTTCGGGGTTGTTTCCAAAGCGGTCGAGGTCTAAGCCGTTCGAAAAGAACTTGTCAGCACCGGTCCATACGACGGCCAGTGGTCCTTCGCGTTCGGCCAACTCTCGGAAGATGGTGCGAATGCGATCAATCGAATCAAGATTGATTCGATTCTGACCATCATTCCAACGGACGAGCGCTACATCACCAATGTTTTCGACTGAAATATCCACGTTGTGAGCCTAGAACGCCAGTGGACCCGTTCGTTGGCTCTGCGTCACGCTTTCGGTCAATCAGTAGGCAATCGGGGAAGGATGAACGGAAATCTTGAGGTACGCGGGGTCAACCGCAACCGTGCTCCACGTGGACTCCGTTGTGGTCCCATCTGCATTGGTCACCGTACCGGTGTACGAGTACATCGGAATGAGCCAGACACTACCGTCGGTCATTTGCTCAGCGCTGAGCTGAACCGCGGCCGAAGTAATCAGAACCTTCATTACCGGCGGCGTCAGAACATCGTCAGATCCGACCGCAGGCATCACATCGCTCGAGGCGACCCCGTTAGCGACTCGCTCGGTCATTGCTACCGGACCCCCGCCATACGGAGAACCAGACGACAAGTTGTCCACGCCGTCGCGCTCTGAAATGAGTGGGTAGTTCCCCATACGGTCAAACGTGGCCACACTTCCGTACGCCCAGAGCACCGTTCCCTGGTTGTCAAACCCCAGCGATACCGACAGGTCGGTCGCAATGCCACCGACGAGCACTTGGTAGTTCACGCTCCCCTGGTCGCCATAGATCGAATAGGTCGCGTCACTAAGGGAAAGGTTGAAGCGAAGGCCGTCAATCACGGAATCCGACCATGCAGCCAATTCAGGCTTAGTAATCGTGTTCACGTTTAGGGAATTATTGCTCGAGACACCTGCCGCTGGCGACGAGAAGTACCACGTTGTGGCACTGTTTTCGCTGACGGTCACCGAGATGGTCCCATTGTCGGTCGTGTACTCGTACCACTTCACGGGGAGTCCGGCGTAACCATCAGTCACCTTGATATCAACGGCCGAATCAAAGATACCTAGCGCCTTGGCGAGATCAATTGTCAGAGCGTTGCCATCGCTGACACCAGCAACCCTGTAGACCGGCGCTTGACTAGGCGAGGTTGAAAGGGAATCGGACGCCGAGAACTCGTATGTTCCCCAAATTGCCATTGCGCTCTGACTACCGCCGGCAATCTTCGAATCAGTTGTCTTGTCTAAGGTTGGGAGACTTGCCGAGTTATTTGCGGTCGATGAAGAAGCCGCGCCGAGGGTCAAGACCGGCAATGGTGATGAGCTCGACTCCAATGCCACAATGCCGCCAGAGGTGAGGAGGGAGGCGGCCATGGCCGCTGAGGCCATCTTCAAGCGAAATCCCTGAGCGAATCGAGTGGTCTTATTCGGCGTTGGCAGTTCAGCACGTCGGGCGACGGCGGCGAGGTCACCGTGCGTATAGGTGGTGTTCGTGGCTGGATTAGCAGCTCGCAGGCGGTCGAATTCATCAGTCATTGTGTAATCCCTTCAGTACTTAGTTATGTCGCCACAAGGTCAAAAATTTCATGATTCTTCAAACTTGGCAAAAGCCTCTCGAAATCGCTTGCGCGCTCTCGACAGACGGACGGAGGCCGCATTCACGGTCGCCCCCGTCGTGGTGGCGATTTGCTCGATTGACAGATCATCCCAGTAGTGCAACATCAAAATCTCTCGATCGCCAAAGGACAACGTGGCCATCGAGGCCTCCACGGCTGCATCTTTGAGAACGCGATCTTCAGCAGAACGATGGGTTCCTTCGGCTCGCTGTGACTGGATATACGCAGATCGACGGTATTTCTTCCGGCGGGCGTTGGCGAGCACCTTCCTGGTTACGCCTATAAGCCAAGGGGCTTCGGCCCCAACGGGGATGGCATCACGCTTACGCCACGCCACAATCAGCACATCGGCCACAATGTCGTCGAGCTCTTCGGGATTTAATGGGTACAGACGGCGCCGAGCGAAATTGGCAATGGTTGGCATATGCGTGTGAGCAAATTCATAGAAATCGTCAACGGGCACAGAAACCATCACTTAGCAATTGTCTTCAACAGTCGATTCCTTACGGTACTTCTTTCGCGATTTTGAAAATTCCTTACCGTGCGCCGATAGATTTGTCCCGTGAGCGAAGAACTATCGAACATTCCCGAGCCGGATGTCTCTGAAGGGAATCCCATTTCTGAGCACTGGGTCTGGGTTGGGCCCCATCGCCCCGCCTGTCCTCGCACCTTGTTTGAACACATGACCAGCCACTGGGGGCCAGCCCCACTCAACAACACCCCACACCCCGCCATTACATTCACGTCGAGGCGACGAGTTACTCTCGCGAATCAGTTCCCTGACGCCGCCATTGTGGTTCCCGCTGGCAATCTTAAAGTTCGTGCGAACGATACTGACTACCGGTTTCGTCCTGGAACCGATTTTTACTACCTCACCGCCTGCTTTGATCCCGATTCCGTCCTTGTTATCACATCGAACAATGGTGCCCCTCACAGCACGTTGTATGTAGCCGAACGCAGGAACCACCTCACGCACGAGTTCTTCACTAATTCTCGATACGGCGAACTTTGGGTTGGACCTCGGCGTGGAGTCGAAGAGTCTGCGGAATATCTAGGAATCGCGACGGCCCCACTGGAGCAGCTGGCCGCGGATCTCGACAACGTCACGGCGCTTCGAACTTTGGTGGTTCGGGGATTCGACAGTGATGTCGATCAACTAGTCCCGCCACACCCTGACGATCATTCATTGGTGGAATCACTCGGCGATATGAGGCTCATCAAGGATGATTTTGAAGTAGCGCAACTACAGCTGGCCATCGATTACACCGTGAAAGGTTTTGCCGACGTAGTACGAGCTCTACCCGTCGCTGTCGAACACGGCGAGCGTGTCATTGAAGGAGTCTTCAATCTTCGTGCTCGCGTAGAAGGTAACGACGTCGGTTACGACACCATCGCCGCATCGGGCGCCCACGCCACGATTTTGCACTGGACTACCAACGACGGTGTCGTTCGCAACGGTGATCTCCTCCTGCTCGATGCTGGTGTGGAGTGTCACAATCTCTACACCGCGGACGTGACGAGAACGATGCCCATCAACGGCAAGTTCACCGAAGCCCAGCGCACACTGTATGAACTGGTGCTCCGTGCTCAGCAGGCGGCGATTGAAGTAATCGCACCGGGCGTGCCCTTCATAAAGCCACACGAGACGGCGATGCGCATCATCGCCGAAGGACTGTACGAGTGGGGCATTCTTAAGGAAACTCCAGAAATTGCGCTGCGGCGCGACAAGCAACTACACCGTCGTTACACCCTGCACGGAACAAGCCACATGCTTGGCCTTGACGTTCATGACTGTGCCAACGCGCGTGACGAATCGGCCTACGGCAATCTCCAGCCAGGCTTTGTCCTCACCGTAGAACCGGGTCTCTACTTTCAGGCCAACGACCTCACCGTGCCCGAAGAGTATCGAGGTATCGGTATCCGTATCGAAGACGACATCTTGGTCACCGAGACAGGCCACCGCAACCTTTCGGTGGCCCTGCCTCGAGAGGTTGATGAAATCGAGTCGTGGATGGCGAACATCCAAAAAGATGGCAAGCCCTCAATCCTGTAGGTCATCAGCGAGTAGTCTCGCGCGGCACAATCTTCAGCGCTGCAGTAGCTCACCGAATACAGCAAAACGCCCGAGCGACAGCTGGCGGACCAGAGTGCTCGGGCGTTTAGCCAAGTAGTAACGCTTAGCTGAGAATACGCAGTGGGAGATGGCGTGCACCGCGGACTTGGCCCTGCGACCAGGTCACAACATCCGCATCGGTCAACTCGAACTTCGGGTAGCGCTTGATGAACTCTTCGATAGCCACGCGCATTTCCATACGAGCCAAGTTCGAACCGGCACAACGGTGAATGCCGAGACCAAACGCCACGTGGCGGTTGATCTGACGGTCGATGATGAACTTGTCAGCGTCGGGGAATGCCTTCGGGTCGCGGTTAGCGGCTGGGAAGCCCAGTAGCAGCCAGTCGTCCTTCTTCATTGGGCAGCCATTGAAGTCGAAGTCTTCCTTGACCAAGCGAGCCATCGTCACTGGTGAGTAAAAGCGCAAGAACTCTTCAATCGCCAGTGGCATGAGCTCCGGCTCGTTTACGAGACGCTCAAGGTCCTTGGGGTTCGTGGCCAAGTGGTAGAGCGATGAAGCGATGCCCGACCACGTGGTGTCGATGCCGGCGACCAGAACCAGAAGAATGGTTCCGAAGATGTGCTCGGGGAGCAACTTTGTACCAGCAATTTCGGCGTTTAACAGGTACGACGTGAGGTCGTCACGGGGGTGGTCGATGTGGTCCTGAAGTTGCTCTTCCATGTAGATACGGATGGGCTCGAAGGCCGCAATGCGCTTGTCCATGTCGGGCTCATCGATACCTTCCATAACGATGTGGACGATTTCGCGGAATAAGTCTTCGTCCTTCTCGGGGAAACCGAGCATCTGGCGAATAACGGCTACGGGGATGTACTGGGCGTAGTCCGAACCGCCGTTCACGATCTCCTGAGCAGAGACGTTGTCGAGCAACTTTCCGCAGTACTCACGAACAAAGGGCTCGATGGTGTTGACAACACCGGGCGAGAACGCTGGAAGAATCAATCGACGGGCAATGTGATGGAAGGGTGGGTCCGAAGAAATTGGCGGAGCCACACCAATCGGTGCTGGCGGTGCATCTTCGCCGGGACGACCATTACCAATAACCACTGTGTGACTCGTGAAGTTGTCGGTGTCGTTCGCTACGGCGGAAACGAGCTCGTAGGTCGAAGGAAACCAACCGCCGCCGTAACGGTCGGTGTGCGCGACTGGGCACTTCTCACGAAGTTCGTCCCAGATTGGATAAGGGTTGGCAACCCACGCTGGGTCCGTGTGGTCCCAGTCGGTCGCGAAGTCTTCTACGGGGGGCTTGATCGACATGTCTATTCCTCGATTGAGATTGCGTGCTCGGGGCAGTTGGCTTCAGCCAAACGGGCCTTTTCTACGAGTTCCGGGGTGACTTTTCCGTCACCCTTCACTACTCCATTACCCAAGTCATCGAAATCGAATAGTTCGGGTGCGATACCGAAGCACCGACCTTGACCGGTACAGGCATCTGCGTTGATAACTACCTTCACAACCCCTCCTTTGTGGCGTTAGTGAGACAATAACACCTGTTTTGTCTCACCTCAACTACCGGAGACAAATTGGAGTAACGCCCTATTTCACACGGATGGGGAGGTTCCGAGCACCGCGTACCTGCCCTGGTGAGAAGGTGACTTCGTTGGGATTTTCTAGCGTAAATGTCGGGAATCGCTTGATGAACTCCTGGATGGCCACCTTGAGCTCGAGCCGGGCGAGGTTCGAACCGGCGCAGCGGTGAATGCCCAGGCCAAAGGCCACATGACGGTTCTCGCGGCGATCAATGATGAACTTGTCGGCGTCCTCGAATACTTCGGGGTCGCGGTTAGCGGCCGGGAATCCCAAGAGGACCCAATCGTCCTTCTTCATTGGACAACCGTTGAAGTCGTGATCCTTCGCTACGAGACGAGCCATCGTCACGGGAGCGTAGAAGCGGAGAAACTCCTCGACGGCAACGTCCATAAGTTCGGGCTCGTTAACGAGGCGGGCAAGGTCGTCCGGATTTTGGGCCAAGTGCCAGAGCGATGATGAAATAGCCGACCACGTCGTGTCAATACCGGCGACGAGAGTCAAGACCATCGTGCCAATCACGTGATCAAGCTCCAACTTCGTGCCAGCGATTTCGGCATTCAAGAGATACGACGTGAAGTCGTCGCGGGGATTATCGACATGGTCCTGAATCTGCTTCTCGAAGTACGCACGATTCTTGTCGGCCGTGGCCTGGCGATCCTCCGCCGATGAGTCAATCGAGTCCAGTACGTCAATAACAATCTGCAGGAACATCTCAATGTCTTCGAGCGGGAAACCCAGCATCTGCTGAATGACGCCCACGGGGATGTACTGGGCGAACTGGGTACCACCATTGACGACGGCGGCGTCGCCCATGTCATCGAGCAGTCGATTGCAGAGCGCACGAATCTGTGGTTCGAGTGCATTCACGACGCCGGGAGAAAAGGCTGGCAGCACCAAGCGACGGGCAATGGCGTGGAATGGTGGGTCTGAGGTAATCGGAGGGGCAATTCCAATCGGTGCCGGTAGGTCCTCATCGGTTGGGCGGAGGTTCGACATGACCACTGAACGACTAGTGAAGTTTTCAGTGTCCTTCGCCACACGACTCACGAGTTCGTGGGTCGCAGGGAACCACGCACCGCCGTAACGATTCGTGTGCGCAACGGGACACCGGGTACGGAGGTCCTCCCAAATGGGATACGGGTCACTCACCCACTGGGGATCGGCGTGATCAAAATCGGTCGCAAAGTCTTCGACGAGTGGCTTGGTGTGTGACATCGGTCCCCCTTGTGACTGGAGAAACTTTCAGCAACAACGGCCGACCTCTCCCCCAGATTGGTCTATCTGGGACAATAACAGAGGTTGAAACCTAGTAACGAAGCATGGGCTTGATGAAATTCACGACGACTTCGAGCGCAACATCAGCCGCTTCAAGGCGCCCTACGGACAAGGCAAAATCGTGCCACATGTCACGGATAATGAACTCCTGGACGTCCGTGCCTTGCCGGGTAAGCACTTCAACTAACCGTGTGGCATCAGGGGCCAACACGTCATCTCTACCCCCAACCACCAACGTCGGTGGCAAGGTCAGGTCGCCGAGTAATGGCGAGACGAGTGGGTTAGTGCGGTCAACCCCGGCGTAGGCCGCAGCACACATTTCGAGCCAGGCCGGGCTCAGCACGGGGTCTCGTTCTATTAAGTCAGCACGGCCCAACCGGTCATCGGAAAGATCGAGCCACGGCGAAATCAATACTGCCGCGAGGGTCCGATGTCCCTGCAGTGCCGCCACGAGTGCGCCCGCTCCTGCCGAGTCTCCAACGGCGACGACATTTGCTCCCAAGTTTTGCAGCACATTCGATACATCACCTACCGCAGCTGGAGCCGGGGCCTCGGGAGCTAGGCGGTAGTCAACTAGTACTGCCTTGGCGCCCAGGGCATCCGACAAGGCCGTAATAAACGGGACACCTAGGGCTGGCGAGCCAACGCAGTAACCGCCGCCATGCACATACACAATCATCGTGTCGGTAGTGACAACGGCAGGGGAATACTCCTCACACCGGACTCCAGCGACTTGAATTACCTGCAACGATTTCGCTCCCCCACTCGCTTGAGTGGCGATGCGGAGACGGGCACGCTGCTTATCGAACGAAACGTTCGGATTAAAGACCAGTCGCTTGAGCCCCGCCATGGCGAGGCGCTGCGGCGCCACCGGCAAGTGCCGGCTCATGAAACGTTGGCGTAGTTCGTTAAATCAATGGAGCGTAAGAGCTGATGGTATTGCCACGAACTCTTCGGCCAATTGTTGGTGTTGACTCCGTCGATTGTGTACCAGGACTGACAACCCTGCAGCCAAGCGGTTTCACCCGACTCGTCATCAATCATTGAACGCCACTCTTCAAGGGCCTCGGACTTCACCTCAATCCCACGCCAGTCCCGATCATTGGCGGCTCGCATCAAATGGGCGGTGTACTGAATCTGTGACTCCAGCATGAAGAGAATCGAGTTACTCCCCAGATTGGTGTTCGGGCCGTAGAGAACGAAGAAGTTCGGAAACTCTGGGATCGTTACGCCTCGGTGCGCAATCGGGCGGGTGGCCCAGGCATTGCGCAGCGTCTGGCCATCGCGGCCGGTGATCTGCATGGGAGCCAGAAAGTCCGTGGTCGAAAACCCCGTGGCGTAGACGAGTACGTCGAATTCATGCTCTACGCCATCGGTGGTCTTCACGCCCCGAGGCGTAATGGATTCAATTCCAGAAGTTACGAGCGAGACATTTTCGCGTTGCAGCGTGGAGTACCAGTCCGAAGCTAGAAGTACGCGCTTGCAACCGATTTCGTAATCGGGCTCAATCTTGGCTCGCAGATCACTGTCCTGCACCACGGCATTGACATAGGTTTCCCATTGAGCCCGTGCTTTGGCTCGGATTTCCTTCTTGCCAACCAGACCGGCACCAAAGAGTTCTCCGAAGACATAGGACCGAAGACGGCTAAAGAGGGTCGTCCACGGGAGATACTGCTGACGGCGTCGTTGACCGGGAGTCGTTTCGGGATCTTCCTTAGGCATGACATAAGGAGCGGAACGCTGGAAGACCTCGAGTTGAGCAACCGACTCGGCAATGGCGGGGCCGACCTGGATTGCGCTCGCACCCGAACCAATGAGCGCTACTCGCTTACCGGTGAGGTCGATTGAGTGGTCCCAGCGGGCCGTATGGAACTGGGGGCCAGCAAAAGTGTCCCGACCGGCAAACTCGGGAACGGCAGGTCGATTCAATTGGCCCGTGGCACCGACGAGATAACGGCCGTGGTACTTGGTGCCGTCCTTGCAAATGACCTCCCAAAGTCCCCACGCAGGTTGCCAAGTGGCTGACACCACGGTCTTATTCATAAGGACACGAGGTGTAACTCGATAGCGATCCGCAGTAGCGCGGATGTACGCCAAGATTTCAGACTGGGGAGGATAAGTCCGACTCCAGGCCCAGGGGGCGTACGAGTAGTGGTAGAGCGTGGCCTTAACATCGCAGGCCGCACCGGGGTAGGTGTTATCTCGCCAGGTACCACCGACGCCATCGGCCTGCTCCAAGATGAGATACGAACCCAAGCGTCGTCGATCGATTTCAATCGCCATACCGAGTCCACCGAAACCAGAACCAATGATGAGTACTTCAACCGCGTTGTTAGGGACACTCATGAATCGGCCTCAATTTCTTCACGACTAATTCCGAGGAAGTACAAAACAGCGTCTAGATACGGCACATTGATCGCGGCGTCGGCGTGAACACGCACCACGGGCTTAGCGTTGAAGGCTATTCCTAGGCCAGCCAGCGAGAGCATGTCAATATCGTTTGCCCCATCACCGATGGCCACCGTCTGTTGGAGCGGAACGCCAATCTCGTTAGCGAAGCGAGCGAGTGCGTGCGCCTTACCCTCACGATCAACAATCTCGCCATCGATTTCACCAGTCAGGCGACCATTAATCACTTCGAGGCGATTCGCAGCCAAATACTCAACACCGAGATCACGCAGTAGTGGCTCAAGCACCTCGACAAACCCTCCCGAGACCACCGCCGGGACGTAGCCCAGTCGTTGGAGCGTCCGGATAAGGGTTCGAGCACCCGGGGTTAGTCGGAGTTTCGCTCGGACGGCATCGAGGACTGCAACATCGATACCGGCCAGAAGTCGGACTCGACGACGGAGTGATTCGGAGAAGTCAATATCTCCGGCCATGGCCGATGCCGTAATCGCACTCACTTCGGCCGCGCAGCCGGCCTCCTCAGCAATCATGTCGATTACTTCGTCACGGAGCAACGTGGAATCGGCATCCATCACAACAAGATGCTTCGAGCGCCGGTGCAGCCCCGCGCGCTGCACGGCGACGTCGAGACCGGCTTGACGGGCAGCCTGAGTGAGGACTTCACGCAGCGTCGCGTGATTTGGTCCCCGTACCACGAGTTCGTAGCAATCCACGGGGTAGCTCGCTAAGTGCACGATTCGTTCGCACGTCGCCCCGCACGAAGCCATTGCGGCGAATACAACACCAAGCGCTTCGGTTGAAACTGCCGGTGCTAATACGGTGAGCAAGAGGCGCTTACCGTTTAGAAACTCTTCGGGCTCGACTCGCACCACAGAGACCTGAACACCTTCATCACGAACTCCGGCATTGGCAATTTCACCTTGGATGGTCTCAGGTGCGGTGGCATCGTCAAGCGTGATTTCTACACACAGAACGAGATAGCCACGAATCGTGATTTGAGCAATGTCAGAAATCTCCACCTCGGGATAGCGTTCCGGGGAGACGGCAGCGAAGAGCGAAGCGGCGATTCCAGGACGATCGGGACCACTCACCGTGACGAGATATGTCGTTGTGGCCATGCTGTGAGGTTAGAGCGTTTCCCGTCTCTCCTTGCGCCCAAATGACCAGCATTCTTCGTACAGCCGCATTGGTCACACTTCAAATTGCCCGTGCACTGCGATCATCGCGGGAGGCACGACACACTCCATTCCCCAAGGTGCGGCTCGGTGCCACGACCCACTTCCGTCGACGGCAAACCACGACGACATCGCCAGATGGCACCCGTTACGTTCTTGCCGATTGGAACTCCATGCTCATCGGAACATAGAACGCGAGACCCGTCACGCTTACAGGTCTCGTTAATGTCGGCGACATTTAGCCCCTCGACGGGTGTCCTACCATGAAGCCATGCGCGTCGTACGACTCCTAGCACTGAGCTTGTGCATTACCGGCTTCACCACAACCGCAGCCCTCGCCGGCACACCTCCACGTGGCACTGCCAAGCAAGTAGCCACCGCCGTGGCCAACTCTCCAAAAATCGTGAAGCTGACGCCGAAACTTCTCGCTGCGCTCCCGGCCGCATCGAAAGACACGGTGTCGCGGATATATCCAGTTTCCACCAACCCTGGCTGTGATACGACTCGCCGATGTGTCTTTGGCTCAACCACCTCGAAGACCACAGTCGTTCTGTTCGGCGACTCCCACGCATCCCAGTGGTTACCGGCCCTTGCCCCAATTGCGCTCGAGAATCACTTCAAGTTGATTGTCATCTGGCACGCCAGCTGCCACGTGGCAAACGTGAATGTCCAATACGAACCACTGGGGTACCAGGACTTCGATTTTTGCAACACCTGGCTGCCTCGCCAAATCGCAGCGATCAAAAAATTGCGCCCAAAGCTGGTTCTGCTCGGAGAGCGAACCGCACAGATTGGTGACGCGAAACAGAAACCCTTTACCTCGACCGCTTGGCGCGACGGGCTCGTCTCGACAATTACTCGCCTCAAAACCTCCACCACCCAAGTTGCCATCCTCGAAGATCTCCCCTGGAGCGACATGAACCCCGGTCCTTGCCTGTCGCTCAATGTGAAAAACGTCCAATCCTGCGGAAACTCATACACCAAGCCCGCATTCAAGGGTCAGCAGGTGGCCGAAAGAAACGCTGCTCGACTGACCCGTGCCGGCTTCATTCCTACGCATCAATGGTTCTGCACGAAGAAAACGTGCTCCCCGGTCGTTGGCGACTACATCACCAAGTGGGATCCGGGCCATGCTTCAGCGACCTACGTGCAGTACCTCACAGCGGTAATTGCAACTGCGCTGAAGCCTCTGCTTTAGGTCGCCGTCGTCCTGGCTAGCTCATTGTGGCCGCAGGGACAAACGTGGTGAACTTGCCTACTCTTCTTGAGCCCGAATCGACGCCACGTTAGCTACATCTTCATTGGACCGCACGTCGAAATTCCATAGCTCAGGAAGAACAACGGGAAGGGCGGCGCAGACACCGGCGCAGGCCAGTCCCCCTAGTGCCAATGATGTACGAAGGCCAAAAGCGGCCGTCATCGCACCACTACGGAACTGCCCAACACGCGGACCAATGGAGTAACTCAGCATTTCAATACTGGCCATGCGGCCTCGAACGTCCGGTGGAATCGACTGATTCCACATGGTGCCTCGAAACATGGCACTTATGGAGTCGGCCGCGCCGGCCCAGAACAGACCCAGTACGGCGACAACTAATGAAGAGGTCCAACCAAAGATGGTGATGCCGACACCCCACAGTGCAGCAGCTAGCGCCACGGCTCGTCCGTAGTGATGAACGCGCACCGTCCACTTCGAAGTCACACTCGCCACGAGCGCGCCCAGTGGCATGGCGGCGTAGAGCGCTGCTAGTGCGTACGTCTGGTCGAAATGATCGGCGACGAAGGGAAGCATAAACATGGGATAGGCCAGCATCATGGCGGCGAGGTCCACGAGATAGGTGCCAAGGAGATCGCGACGGCCAACGGCATAGGCAAAGCCGACACGCAGACTGGCGAACGAAGGCCGACCCTCGCGCTCCGGACGAACCACGGCCTTGATACCGAATAGAAATCCCAGCGAAACGGCAAAGGTCACAACGTCGGCGATGTAGACCACTCGACAGCCGTACATAACGGCCACAAAGCCACCAATGGCGGGGCCCACGATGGCCCCGAAGGTCCATCGAAACATTCCGAGAGCCGACGCCTGACGTTGCATCTCGTGGGGAACGAGCTCTTGATTGAGCGCATCGAGACTGGGCCGTTGCAGACCATCGCCCACGGCCACGAACGCCACCACGATGTACAGCATTAGAGCACTCGGATGCGCCAGAGAGGCATTGATGATGAGTGCAATGGCGGCGCACATCAGGCCGAATTCGGAGACAAGAACAATGTTGCGGCGGTTGAAGTGATCGGCAATCACCCCGCCGTACAGCCCAAAAATGATTAACGGTGCCAACTCGACGAGACCAATCACACCAACGGCGAATGCCGAGTTAGTCAATTGCTTCAGCTGATAGGCCACGGTGACGTAGGTCGCTTGACTTCCAATGTTTGTAACAAATCCCGAGGCGTAGAGGCGACGATAGGTGGCCGAGACGCGCAATGGTGAAAGATCAAGGCCCCAGTTCGCACTAGCCATGCAGTGGTGCGCCGTCCACCCAGCCCCGGGCCTCGTCGTAATGACGAAGAATCCGAGCCGGTATTCCCCCGAGCACGACGTGGTCGGGGAACTCGCCGCGCACCACCGCTCCAGCGGCCACGACCGAATTACGACCGAGCGTGGTACCCGGCAAGATCACGACATTGGCGCCAAGCCAACTGCCCGAACCAATTTTGACGGCGCCCTCTTTGGTCGCCTGCCACCCCACCGGAGCGTTGATGTCCTCGTAGCCGTGGTTCTGATCAGTGATGTAGACGTAGGGGCCCGTTTGGATCTCGTCACCGAGCTCAATCGACCAATGTCCGATGATGTGCGAACCACGACCAATGATGCACTTGCGACCGATCCGTACGACTGGATTCGAAAGCATGGTCTGTCCCGGACCCATACCGGCCGTGAGGCAGACGTT
>WLNA01000017.1 GCA_009726065.1 Actinomycetota bacterium | reverse complement strand
GGCCTTTTCTTCGCGTGACCGAGCTCGCAACGTGGATCCGGTGAGTGATGCCCGGCGCGACATGAGCCCGAGAAGATCCACTTCAACGCGTCCACCGCTGCCAACTCCAATGACCACGACTCGCCCAAAGGGGCGGAGCTTGGTCTGGGCAACTGCCAGGTGGGCCGCTCCAACGAGCTCGAGAATGACGTCGACGTCGGCGATTGTTCCAACCTGATCAATAGTCACGCATTCACTGGCGCCGAGGTCACGGAGAGCATCGTGGTGACGATCGTCACGAGTGACGGCCACGGCGATTGCGCCGAATGCTCGCGCGATCTGGATGGCGGCCAAGCCCACGCCACCAGCCGCGCCGGAGATGAGCACCCGCTCATTAGGCGCGATGTGGGCGTTCAGAACGAGGGCATCAAAGGCCGTGGTGAAGGCTTCGGCGAAGCCGCCGGCCTCGGTGTCGGTAATGGACGAGGGGACCGCGATGAGGTGTTCGGCCGGTACGACACAGTGGGTCGCCTGACCGCCCCCACCGACAATGGCAGCCACCCGATCACCCAAGGAAACGGAAGTGACGTTGAGACCAACGGCGTGCACCACGCCGGCACATTCGAGGCCGGGAATGTCGCTGGGCCAACCGGGAGGTGCGGGATAAAAGCCGCGTCGCTGCAAGAGATCTGCGGCATTGAGGCCGGCCGCTCGTACTTCGATTACGACGTCATCGGGGCCGGGCTGGGGTGTTTCCTGCGAGACAATCTCCAGTTCGTTGTTGTTGATCTTCACTGCTCGCATGGGGCACCCTCCTAGGCGTTCCCCGTCAAACTAGGGCACATCCGTCGAAGGCGTGGCATGTCCGGTTCGCCACTATCGTGCCCTCATGACTATTTTCGATACCACCATCAACAACCTCGACGGCACGCCAGCGAAGCTCGACGCCTACTCCGGCAAGGTTGTTCTCGTCGTGAACGTCGCCTCTAAGTGCGGTCTCACACCCCAGTACACCGGCCTCGAAGAGATGCAGAAGCACTACGCCGACCAGGGTTTCACGGTCCTCGGTGTTCCCTGCAATCAGTTTGGTGAGCAGGAGCCCGGCAGTGCCGAAGAGATTCAGACCTTCTGCTCAACCTCCTACGGCGTGAGCTTTCCGCTCCTGGAGAAGGTCGAAGTTAACGGCGAAGGTCGTCACCCGCTCTACGGCATCTTGACGGAAACTGCTGACGCCGAAGGGCACACCGGTGACATCCGCTGGAACTTCGAGAAGTTCTTGATTGGCCGTGACGGTTCGATCACACGTTTCGGTCCACTCGTGGCTCCCGAAGACCCTGCGCTGGTGTCTGCTATTGAGGCCGCGCTCTAACACTTCGTTCGCCACATCTCGTTGCTGTGAGAAAGTAGTTCCATGCTGACCGCCACCCTGTTCGACATGGACGGGCTCCTGCTTGATTCAGAGATTCTCTGGCATAAGGCCGAACTCAAAATTCTTGGCGATCTCGGCGTGCCGATTCCTCACGGCGAGGTACGCCTTACTAAGGGCATGTTTGTTTCCGAGGTTGTTGACTACTGGTTTGCCCAGCACCCTTGGACGGCACCTTCACGACCCGAGGTGGTCGAACTGATTTTGCAGGCCGTCGGCGATTTAGTGGAGTCCGAAGGCGTCATGATGCCGGGGGCCCTGCGGGCCATTGCACTGGCCTCCGAGCGGGGACCAATAGCGGTTGCGAGTTCAACTCCGATGCCCCTCATTATGCGGAGTCTGGAGAACTTCAACCTCGTGGATCACTTTCAATCCATCCACTCGGCCGACATCGAGCCCTACGGCAAGCCCCACCCCGGGGTCTTTCTTACCGCGGCCAAAGCACTCGGCGCGGCGCCGACCTCCTGTCTCGTCTTTGAAGACTCGGCCGCGGGAGTTCTGGCCGCGAAGGCCGGACGCATGACGTGCGTGGCGGTGCCGGTGTCCGATGAGCTTCGCATGCCGGCCTTTCAAATTGCCGACCTCGTGTTGAACTCCCTGGACGAACTAACCCCGGAGTGGCTCGACGAAAGATTTGCGAACTAGTTCGCCAACACCTTTAGGAACTTGAGCCCTTCGGGGTAGTGGTCGACCCCGAAGGGGAAGGCTGCAATGCGTTCGTAACCAATTCGGGCGTAGAACTTGATGGCCTCGGGCTGCTTGTCGCCAGTCTCGAGATAGATCGATGCGATATCGAGAGTCGCGGCGAACTCCTCTAATTCAGCCATTAATCGTTGCGCTACTCCTGCTTGGCGAAGGTCGGGTCGTATCCAGAGGCGCTTTACCTCCGCGGCTCGTTCGCTGGGGTCACCAATACTTCTCAGCGCCACGCCTCCAGCGAGATGATTGTCGACTCGGGCGACGAAGAAGGCCCCGGTGGGAAGTTCAAGTTCGTCGATAGAAAGACTGTGGTCGTCTGCATTGCTCCCGTAGCGGCGGCCGAGTTCCTCGAGGGCGCAGTAGATCAACGCACGGACGGCGGGAGAGGATGAGGATTCGCGCTCGATGGTTAATTGCACGAGGGCACCCTAGGAGAAGACGGTCAGAGTGTCATCGTCTTCTACGATAGGAACAGACAAAGGGGATTTGTGTTCCGTCCAATTAGTGCTGAAATCGATTTCGTCGCGCTGGAAGAAGCAGAGCTCGTCCGTTGGCGTGAGCACGATGTCTTCGCCCGCTCGATGCAGCAGCGAGAAGGAGCCACCCCATGGGTCTTTTACGAAGGCCCCCCGACGGCCAATGGCAAGCCGGGCTTGCACCACGTTTGGGCTCGAATCTATAAGGACTTTTTCTGCCGCTACCAAACCATGCAGGGCCACTTTGTCCAGCGTCGTGCCGGCTGGGACACCCACGGGTTGCCGGTCGAAGTTGAAGTCGAAAAGCGCCTCGGAATCTCTGGCAAGAAGGCCATTGAAGAAGAGGTCGGCATCGCCGAGTTCACCCGTCTGTGTCGCGAGAGCGTGCATACCTATGTAGGGGAGTTTGAAAAGCTCACCGAGCGTATTGGCTATTGGGTGGACCTCGAATCGGCCTACTGGACGTATCACACCAGTTACGTCGAATCAGTCTGGTGGCAGTTGCAGCAACTCTTCAACAAAGAACTGCTCTACGAAGACCTTAAGGTCGTCCCCTACTGCCCGCGTTGCGGCACGGCACTTTCGAGTCACGAACTCGGTCAGCCCGGGGTCTACACCGATGAATTCGATGAGAGTTGCTACATTCAGCTCGAGATCACTGACACCCACGGTCTCCCTGGCGCTACACACCTAGCGGTCTGGACGACGACACCGTGGACCTTGCTCAGCAACGTCGGCGTCGCGGTGAACCCTGAGGTGACCTACGCCGTCGTGAATGGCCTCGTAATGGCCGAAGCACTCGTCGAAGCAGTCTGTGGCGAGGGCGTCAAGCCGGATGCCACGTTCAGCGGTAGCCAACTTGTCGGACTGCACTATCGCCGTCCCTTCGACGACGTGGAGCTCCCTGAAGATGCCGATGCCTGCCGCGTCGTTCCCGCGGACTACGTCACGACCGAAGATGGCACCGGACTCGTCCACCTCTCCCCGGCATTCGGTGAAGTCGACCGTCAGGTCGCACGAATGAATGGTCTGCCAACCGTTAACCCCGTGGGCCCCGATGGAGCCTTTACGGCTCAGGTGCCGTGGCTGGCCGGCATTGGCGTTCGTGATGCCAACGTCGAAATCAACAATGAGCTTGAGCGCCGTGGCATCTTGATTCGCCGCTTTAACTACGAGCACTCCCTGCCGCACTGCTGGCGTTGCTCGACCGTTCTCATCTACTGGGGTAAGCCCAGCTGGTATATCGCAACCTCCAAGTTCAAAGAACTCATGGTCAACGAAAACAAGACCATCGACTGGCATCCGGAGCACATTCGTGAAGGACGATTCGGCGAGTGGCTAGCCAACAACGTTGACTGGGCTCTTTCACGCGATCGCTTCTGGGGAACGCCACTCCCGATTTGGCGCTGTGCTGACGGACACCTCACTTGCATCGGCTCGCTCCAGGAGTTAGGTGAGCTGACCCAGCGAGATCTCTCCGAACTAGATCCCCACCGTCCCTCCATTGACGCCGTGACCTTTGCGTGTCCCACCTGTGGAGTTGAAGCGAAGCGGGTGGAGCCAGTCATCGACGCCTGGTTCGACTCGGGTGCCATGCCGGCCGCCCAAGTTGGCTACCCCCACGTCCCCGGCTCGGAAGCCCTTTTTAACTTCCCGGCGCAGTTCATCGCCGAAGCGATTGACCAGACCCGAGGGTGGTTCTACTCCCTCTTGGCCGTGAACTCCCTGGTCTTTGGGGCCAAGCCGTACGAACATGTTCTTTGTCTCGGACACATCGTGGACGTTGATGGTCGCAAGATGAGCAAATCAATCGGCAATGTGATTGACCCGTGGGAAGTCTTGAACTCTCGCGGTGCCGATCCGCTGCGCTGGTGGATGTTCTCGCAAGGCTCTCCGTGGACACCCACCCGTGCGTCACTTGGGGCCATCGATTCATCAATGCGTGAGACTCTAGGTACGTTGTGGAATACCTACAGTTTCTTCACGACCTACGCGTCACTCAACGGGTTTGATCCCCATGACCCCGAAATTCCCGCCCGGGCCGATCGGCCCGACATGGATCGTTGGATCTTGTCGCGCCTTGAGCGCACTACCAAGATTGTCACCGAGTCGCTCGATGGCTATGAACCACTGCCAGCGGCGTCAGCCGTTTCGGGCCTCGTCGACGACCTGTCGAACTGGTACGTCCGCCGCAGCCGCCGACGTTTTTGGCGCACTGATCCCAATGCTCCTCGTTCCGATTCTCTGGCGGCACAGGCCACGTTGCTTGACGTGCTCCAGCGCATCTCACTACTACTCGCACCGTTCTGTCCCTTCGTGGCGGACTCGATGTACCGGGAACTGTTTGGACTCGACGCGACGAACTCGGTCCACTTGGCCGACTGGCCGCACACGCTCGAAGCCGACATTGACGATGAACTCGAAGCGGCCATGGTGGTTGCTCGCAGTCTGACGTCGATGGGTCGGGCCGCTCGGGCCGACGCTGGCGTCAAGGTGCGCCAGCCTCTCGCTCGGGCTCTGGTTTTCCTGCCACCAGGTAGCCCCCGTCCGCCGGCTGGCGTTGTTGAAGAAGAGTTGAACGTTGACGCTATTGAGTACGGCACCGAACTGGCCGATGTCTTGAGTTTTGAACTGGTTCCCAACTTCCGAACGCTCGGGCCTCGCCTGGGCGAGGCGGCCAAGGAGTTACGCCCGGCGCTGAGTCAACTCGATGGGGCGGCGGTAGCCGCCGCCTTTGAACGGGGCGAAACCGTTTCGCTGACCCTCTCGACCGGCGACTTTGTACTCGGCACCGACGACATAGAACTGCGCGTTAAGAGTCAAGGTGGTTTTGCCGTTGGGCGCGAGGGCGGCGAAGTTGTTGCGCTAGACCTCACCTTGAACGATGAACTACTCCGTCGCGGCTACTTGCGTGACCTCGTTCGTCAGATCCAAGATCTCCGTAAAACGACCGGCCTCGATGTCTCGGACCGCATCACCCTGCACCTAGTTGGCGTCGACGATCTGTCGGATGGTTTTGCGCTCGTCGCCAGTGAAGTACTCGCAACCGAGATTCACGCGACAGCGGGCATCGGTGACGGTGAAGAACTTTCCTTTGATGACGAACGCACCGGCGCACTGGCCTGGGTGGCGAAAGCAACGAACTAGCGGAGCTTCCTCAACAGCCCAACGAGTTGGGCCTGTTCGTCGGCTGTGAGATTGCGGTCAAAGAGTTCAGCCAGCAACGCAACGTGGATGTCTAGCGCCTCGTCGAAACGGGTGTTGCCCGATTCCGTGATTGCGACGTGGATGGCCCGACGATCTTTGGGGCAGGCCTGACGCGCAACGAGCCCTTCCTCCTCCATGCGGTCAATCAACCGCGTGGTGCCACCAGTGGAGTGAACGATGGCGTCAGCAATTTCACTCATTGTTAAGTGACCTTCGAGAGATTGCCGCAGGCGAAGAAGGGTCTCGAACCAGGGGAGTGGGAGTTCAGCTCGAGAACGAAGTTCACCATCAAGCTGGCGTTCGAGACGGGCGTTCGTGTCCGAAAGCTGGGCGAAGAGTAGAACGCGAGGGTCCTTAGACGGGCAGAACTCCTCAGAAACCATAGGGAAAGTGTAGCAAGTAGTTGTTTTCAAAGTTATTGCTTGACAAATAGTTGTATCTGCAACTATAATAACCTTTGACATACAAATCCGTCCAAATTAAGGAATATTCAATGAGCAATTTGCCCACTCCCGGTACCTACAACGTCGATTCAGTTCACTCGTCCGTGAACTTCACCGTGCGCCACCTCATGGCCGCCAAGGTTCGTGGTTCATTTACCGAATTCGCTGGAACTGTCGTTATTGGCGAAACCGCCGAGACTTCGTCCGTGACCGCAACCGTGCAGGCCGGATCAATCACGACGAATAACGAGATTCGTGATGGTCACCTCAAGAGCCCCGACTTCTTGGACCTCGACAATCACCCCACTCTGGAGTTCATCTCCAAGAAGATCACCGCCAAGAGTGGTGATCTCTACGACCTCGAGGCCAATCTAACTCTCCGTGGCGTCACGAAGACCGTTAATTTCGAGCTCGAATTCCTCGGCACCGGCCCGGGCATGGCGCCTGGCGTGACGGTCGCTGGTTTTGAAGCTCGTGGCGAAATCGACCGTCGTGACTTCAACGTCAACTTTGAGGGCACCCTCGAAAATGGCAACCTTGTGGTTTCGCACAAGGTTGCATTGGAATTCGTTATTGAAGCGGCCCACCAGGCCTAAGCCTCAGTAGTTCGAACTATTGATACCCCGGGGTGTAAACCCCGGGGTATCGCCGTACCATGGTGGTATGAGCAACGAATCCTCCACCGGTAAGAAGAAGACCCTCGGCATTGTCGGTGTTGTTGTGACCGTGTTTTCGGTCTTCTGGTTTGCCCTTCGTCCGCGCCTCAAGAAGAGCGACGACAATTAACCAGCCAATATCACTGGCAGCGTGTCAGTGAGATCACCGGAGACCACGACGTCGGCCAGACCATCCATTTCGGTGGGACTGCCATTGGCGATGATGATTTTCGCCCCCGCCCTTTTGGCCACAGGCACAATCGCAGCAATGGGGTAGACGCCGAGTGTCGAACCGGCCGCCAAGAAAACATCGCACTCTCGGGCCGCCCGCTCGGCGCGGTTCAGATCATCGAGGATGAGTGACTGGCCGAAAGAAATGGTGGCCGCCTTCACTATGCCACCACAGTGGCTACCCCCGGACATGGCCTCACATCGTGGATCCGTATCGCCGGCCTCCACGCGATGAAGAATCAGTTCAATGGGACCGCGCGCATCGCAGCGCATGCATAAAGATTCATGGACCGTTCCGTGGATTTCAATGAGCCGCTCCCCGGTGAGTCCCGCCTTTTGGTGCAGGCCATCGATGTTTTGCGTGACCACCACGTCGAGTATGCCTCGTTGGGAAAAGTCGGTGATGGCGTGGTGTGCGGCATTGGGCTGGACGGCCTCCCAGGACATGTTCGCTCGACGTTGCCATCCCGCCCGGCGCACTTCAATGTCTGACATCCAAACATCGATGTGGGCTCGCACTTCAGCTCCGGGATTTTTTGTCCAGACACCGTCGGGTCCGCGGTAGTCGGGAATACCCGATGCCGTGGAGATTCCCGCACCCGTCAGCAGAACCACGCGCCGACCTTCGGCCACCAAGTGTTGTGCGAGTTGTAGATCATTGGTTGGCACGGAGGGAGAGTAATGCGACACCACTAGCGTCCTTGCATGGCCTCAACGTCTTTTGCACCGTTACGCCATCGCAGTTTTCGGTTAGCACTCATTAGTTCCTTTGTTTCCTCGTCGGGTACGTGGATGCAGTCGGTCGCCATGGGTGTTTACCTCCAGGTCACAACGCATAACGCCGTGTGGCTGGGCCTCTTGACGCTGGCCGCCTGGCTTCCCAGTGCCATTGCCTCGCCAGTTGGTGGTGCTCTGGCAGATCGAATGAGTCGGGAACGCATCATTCAGATCTCGAACGGGGTCATGGCCCTGTGCGCCACAACACTGGCCGCTCTCTACCTCACTGGTCATCTGCGACCAATTGACGCAGTCTTGATTGCCATTGTGGAGGGTTTCGCGGGAGCTGGTTCTTGGGCCAGTTGGCAATCGTTACTTCGGGACCTGGTCGAAACCGATGAGGTTCTGGCGGCGGTGTCCTTGTCATCGGCACAGTTCAATCTCGGACGAATCATTGGCCCGATGCTGGCCGGCGTGGTCATGGGATTTGGTTCAGCGGGATGGTGTTTCGCAATCAACGCTGGAACCTTTTACTTCGTCGTCTTGATTTACGGATTTGTGAAGAGTCGACCGCGCCAGTTAGTTCCGCCAGTGGGCCACCTCATTGATCAGATTCGCCATGGCGCCAAGACGGCCATGGCGGTCCGGGGTACTCGCTCGCCCATTTTGAGTATCGCGGTGATTGCGTTCATCTTGAGTCCCTTCATCTCGTTTGTTCCCACCATGGCTATCGAGGTCTTTCACGCTGGTGAGGTAGGGACGAGCTCGCTGGTTACCGCCCAGGGAGTAGGCGCCGTACTGGGCGCCATCCTCCTGCCCGCACTGGCGGCCCGTACGTCTCGGCTGAAGGTCCTAGAGGGATCGCTCATCGTCATGATTGTGGGCCTAGCCGCCTATGCAGTGAGTCCCACCTTGAGCGTGGCCGTTGTGGTCATGGTTGTCGTGGGCGCCGCCTATATCGGGACGCTCACGGGCCTGAACTCTGTCGTGCAGCTCCACGCCCCTGGCGGCGAACGCTCTCGAATCCTTTCGCTTTACACCATGAGCCTGTCGGTGGCCTACCCCCTGGGCGCTTTCTCTCAGAGTTTCTTTGTTCACCGTTTCGGGCTGCGTCCGGTGACACTGATCAGCACGGGCCTGATGGTCTGCGTCTACTTGTCCGTTCGTGCCACCGCGCCACGCTTCATATCCGTCATGGGTGATACACCAACCCCCGGCGCCTGACAAACTGCCACTATGCCATTTGTTGCTACTAACCCCACTACCGGTGAAGTCATTGCGACCTATTCCTCGCTCGACGCCGCCGGCATCGAGAACGTCCTTGATCGCTCGAGCCGAGCTTTTGAAACATGGCGTCAGACCAGTTTCTCGGAACGGGCCCTGCTTATGAATCGTGCCGCCGAACTGCTGGAGAGTGAAGTGCCCGTTGTCGCGGAGATGATGTCGCGTGAGATGGGTAAGACCTTTGCGGCCGCGAAGGGTGAAGTGGCCAAGTGTGCCATGACGATGCGCTACTACGCCGAGCACGCCGAATCAATGTTGGCTAGTGAAGCAATTGCTACGAGTGGTACCGCTTCGGGGATTCGTTTTGATCCGATCGGTGCTGTGCTGGCGATCATGCCCTGGAACTTTCCACTCTGGCAGGCCGTCCGATTCGCAGCGCCGACGGTGATGGCGGGCAACGTCGGTATTTTGAAGCACGCACCCAATGTTCCCGCCTGCGCCGAATTTCTTGGCATGCTGTTTCGTCGCGCCGGCTTTCCTGAGGGGGTTTTTCAAAATGCCTTCATTGAAATTGAGGACATCGAAGGGGTCATAGCCGACCCCCGGGTAGCGGCCGTCACCCTTACCGGCTCCGAGCGCGCCGGTCGATCAGTGGGGGAGATCGCCGGACGCAATCTGAAGAAGTGTGTTCTCGAGCTCGGTGGATCGGACGCCTTCATCATCGCCGACTCCGCCGACCTTGACGACGTGATTCCATTCGCGGTGACTGCTCGTGTTCAGAACAATGGACAGAGCTGCATCGCGTCAAAGCGCTTCATCGTGGTGGCCTCTCGCGCCGAGGAGTTCACCTCCCGTTTCGTCGAAGCCATGGGCGCAGTAGTCGTAGGTAATCCCATGGACCCTGCCACGGTGGTGGGCCCCCTGGTGAGTGCCGCGCAGCGTGACGGCCTGGCCGCTCAGGTGAACGATGGGATCAAGAATGGCGCCCGGGCCCTTACCGGCGGTGCGCCCCTGGACGGACCCGGCTTTTTCTACCCACCCACGGTTTTGGTGGACGTTGATCTCGCGAGCCGCGCCGGCTGTGAAGAGCTCTTCGGGCCGGTGGCCGTCGTACACACCGTGCCTGACTTACCGGCGGCAATTGCCTTGGCCAATGCGACCCCCTGGGGTCTCGGAGGCTCCATTTGGGCGACCGATCAGGTCGAAGTGGACGCTGCCATTTCGGGCATTGAAGCCGGTATGGTTTTTGCTAATGCGGTAGTTGCCTCCACTCCCGAGTTGCCATTTGGCGGCATCAAGAATTCGGGCTTTGGACGGGAACTCTCGGCGTACGGAATCAAGGAGTTTGTCAACGTGAAAACCTTTTATCAAGCATGAGTGATTCAATTTTTTACTTCGATCACGGAGCGAGTGCCCCACGACTCGACGAGGTGGCCGAGGCGATGGCCCCATGGGAACGCGGTGTCGTCGGCAACCCGTCCGGTATGCATAGTGCCTCTCGTGCCGCGCGGCGAGCCATCGAGGACGCCCGCGATGTCGTGGCCAATTTTGTCGGTCAACCAGCCCACGAAGTTATTTTCACGGGTGGGGGCACCGAATCGTGCCACTTGGCCATTGCCGGTGTCGTACGCGAGCATCGCAAGCACCACGCAATTAGTGACATTGTGATCCCGCCGACTGAGCATCACGCCGTACTGAATACGGCCCTCGCCCTCGCCGATGAGTTTGACGATGTCCGAGTTCGATTTCTCGATGTTGATACCAACGGCATCATAACGACTGAATCGCTCTGGGACAATGTGGGCGATAAGACGGCCATCGTGAGCGTCATGACCATCAATAATGAGACGGGTGTCTACCAGCCGATGCCAATTGTTGGCACCGTGACGGCGGGTGGAGTCGCTAATGGAGGCATCTCTCATACCGATGCGGTGGCCGCTGCACCGTGGCTCTACTTGCCCGCCATGACCGAGAATATTGACATGATCTCAATTGCCGGACACAAGCTCGGCGGCCCCGTGAACTCGGGCGCACTGATTCTCCGTCGCGAGATCACGCTGGCTCCCGTTTCGGTCGGAGGCGGTCAGGAACGCGGTCATCGGGGCGGCACCGTGGATGTAGCCGCTGCCGTGGGACTCGCTGCAGCGTGCAGCGTCATTGACCGTGAACGCCAAGAAGTCAATCACCGTGTGACCGAGCTCCGGGCCCGACTTGAGGCCGCCCTTTCCTACATCCCCGGTGTCGCCATTACGGCGATGGAGGAGACTCGTGCGCCGGGTTGTACCCATATCACCGTTGAAGGTCTGGCGAGTGAAGAACTGTTATTTCTGCTCGACAATGCTGGGATTTGTGCTTCCGCGGGGGCCAGTTGCTCGAGTGGCGCCTCGGTCATGAGCCACGTCTTAGAGGCGATGAAGATGCCGGAACACAAGGCACGAGGTGCCCTGCGCTTCACTATGGGCCGAGAAACGACCAAGGAAGACGTCGACCAGGTCATCGCCGTATTTGCCGATGTGGTCTACAGCCTCCGAGGAAAGAAGTAGGAGTCACCGCCGGCTGGCAAACTGTGACCATGCGTGTTCTGGTGGCTATGAGTGGAGGTGTCGACTCGTCAGTCGCTGCCGCCCTCTTGAAAGAAGCAGGCCACGACGTTGTCGGCGCCACATTAAAGCTATGGGGTGGTGCATCGGACTCGGGATGTTGTTCAGTCTCAGACGTTGATGATGCCCGACGCGTGGCTCACTCCCTTGATATTGACCATCACATCTTCAACTACACCTCCGAGTTCGAAGCGGCCGTTGTGAAACCCTTCGTTGAAGATCACGCCGCGGGACTCACGCCGAACCCGTGTATTGAGTGCAACCGAGCTATCAAGTTTGATCTCCTCTTCGAACGAGCGGAGCGCCTTGGATTTGATGCGGTGGCCACTGGGCATCATGCGCTGGTGGAGTCATGGAATGGTCGACCAACGCTGACTCGCAGTATCGATCCACTGAAAGATCAGAGTTACGTCTTGGGCTATATCCAGGGTCCTATTCTCCAGCGACTCCTACTGCCAATCGGCGGAATGAACAAAGAAGAAGTGCGAGTTCACGCCGAACGACTAAATCTTCGAACGTGGAACAAACCGGACTCGCAAGACGTCTGTTTTATTGAGGCCAGCCGCGGTCGTGAAGCGTTCCTCGGCGAACGGATCGAGCTCACCTCGGCCGAAGTTTTTGACCGGGTGACCCAAGAAGTCGTCGGCCGTGTTCCAGCAGCGCAACTCGTCACCCTCGGTCAGCGGCGTGGTATTGCTCCGGGCTTTGACGGTGAGCGTCGATTTGTTGCTTCCGTGGACTTAGAAAATCGACGGGTCGAGGTCGACCGCATCGAAGCCATCATGGTCTCGTCCCTAGCGTTGCGACCCGACTCCCTCACGTTCGCATACGAAGCAGTGCCGCACGGAACACGAGTCTCGGTGCAGTGGAGTGCTCATGGACGTCCAGTGAGTGCCACGTTGGACACTGGTGATATGCCCCGCCTGATTCTCGATGAGCCCGCTCGCCCCGTCTCTGCTGGTCAGTCGGTCGTCTTGTATGACGCCGAATCCGGACGACACGTGCTCGGTGCGGCTCAGGTAGGGCGATGACCACACCAGCAAAGCGAGTCGCAGAGTTGCGAGAGCAGATTGCTTTTCACGCGGCTCGATACTTCGTTGAAGACAGCCCCGTCATCCCCGATGCTGACTACGACCAACTGGTCAAGGAACTCATTGCTCTCGAGACAGACCATCCCGAACTGGTGGCGGAAAACTCCCCGTCTCTGCGTGTCGGGGCACCTACTTCGACCGCCTTTAGTCCGGTGGCCCACGGACAGCCGATGCTTAGTTTGGACAATGTCTTTGACGAGTCGGAGTTACGTGAGTGGAGCGAACGCCTGGTGCGATCGCTCGGACGTGAAGATGTCGAATTGTCTATCGAGCCCAAGATTGATGGGTTGGCGCTGTCCATTCTGTATGTCGATGGAGGGTACTCCGTCTCGGCGACCCGCGGAGACGGGCGGGTGGGCGAAGACGTGACCGCCAACGTGGCCACCATGGCCTCGGTGCCCCAACGTCTCCAAGGTGTTACGTCGACTGGTCGCATCGAAGTACGGGGTGAGGTCTACATCGATAAGGCGGCCTTTGCCCAATTGAATGCGTCGTTAGCTAAAGCGGGGGAGCGACTGTTCGCGAATCCCCGTAATACCGCCGCTGGGTCGCTTCGACAAAAGGACTCAACCGCGACGGCGCGCCGCCCCCTCTCCTTTCTCGCGTATCAGCTCGTCATCTTGGAGGGCCACGAAGAATTGGCCGAAATTACTGGTCACGACCAAGCTCTCGCCGCACTGGACTCATTCGGGTTTTCGGTGGCCCCTACGGTTCGGCACGTACGAGGTGAACGGGCCATGATTGACGCCGCCGGTTGGTTCGAAGATCATCGCCACGACCTGCCCTACGAAATTGACGGAGTCGTTATTAAGGCGACACGACTTGCCGATCGCGATCTCTTAGGTTCCACATCGCGTGCCCCCCGATGGGCAATTGCCCGAAAGTTGCCCCCGGAGGAACGGACTACCACGTTGCTCTCAATCGAAGTCTCGATTGGTCGCACCGGTAGGGCTACGCCCTACGCCGTGTTGGAGCCGGTGGTCGTAGCGGGCTCCACTGTCTCGATGGCCACATTGCATAATCAAGATCAAGTGCGGGCCAAAGATGTTCGGCCGGGTGACCGCGTTATCGTTCGGAAAGCGGGTGACGTGATTCCCGAAGTCGTCGCTCACGTGCCGTTGGCCGGAGTGACGCGGGCCTCTGAGTGGCAGTTTCCTCAACACTGCCCCGAATGCCAAGGGTTGTTGGAGCGGACCGGCGACGAGTCCGACACGTATTGCATCAATCCGGCGTGTCCGGCCCAGACTCGTGAACAGATTGTGCATTTCGCTTCTCGGAGTGCCATGGATATCGAGGGGCTCGGAGAGCAACGTGTTGTTCAACTGTTGTCATCTGGTTTGATTCGTGACGTGGCCGATCTCTACGCCCTAGGTGTTGAGACGCTGCAAGAGCTCGAAGGTCTCGGTCGACTCTCCGCTACCGCGCTCGTTGAGGCCATCACGCTTTCTCGGGCGCAGCCGCTAAGCCGAGTGCTGATTGGACTTGGTATTCGTCACGTCGGTCCCGTCGCGGCTCGTAATATTGCGACAACTTTTCCCACAATCGACGAACTCGTCCACGCCTCATCGGACGCCCTCGCCGCCGTGGATGGTGTCGGAGCCGTAATTGCCGCCAGCGTGGTGTCCTTTATGGAGGACTCCGAAAATCGACTCCTGCTCGAGCGCCTCGCCGCCCGAGGCCTCCTACTCCGTGAGCCTGAGCAGACCGTTGATGTCGCCCAGACACTGACCGGTAAGGCCGTCGTCGTGACGGGGTCGCTCGAGGGGTATTCGAGAGATGAGGCGGAGGCCGCCATCGTTGGCCGGGGTGGAACCTCACCAGGATCGGTCTCAAAGAAGACGTTCTGCGTTGTGGTCGGTGAGGCCCCGGGGGCCAGCAAGGTAACCAAGGCTGCCGATTTAGGTATTCCGGTAGTAAGCGCCGAAGGCTTTGCTTTCCTGCTGGAAACCGGCGAAATTTCTTAAGGCCCCACGAACTTCAGCCGTTCGGTATCGTTACAGGCACATGAGTTCACCCTTTTCCATTGGCGACATCGTGAACGGTCGATACCGTCTCGTGTCTCACATCGTCTCGAGTCCGACGGCCGACGTTTTTCGTGCCGACGATCTGTCGCTGACTCGTCCTGTGGCCATACACGTAGCCCCCTTCTCTCTCCACAATGACCCCGTTTTTCTTGAGTCATTTCGCGAAGAAGCAACCGCCGCCGCCGCGTTAAATCACCCGCATGTGCTGCGTGTCTACGACTGGGGCGAAGAGGCCGGTGGGGCCTACCTCGTGACCGAGTATCCAGTTGGTGGAACCCTCCGCAGCGTCCTTGACCGAGATGGGGTCATGGATGAGTCTCGAGTCGCACTCATGGGACTTGAATTGGCCGACGGGCTCGCTTACGCCAACGCTCGGGGAATTATTCACGGAGCCCTGTCTCCCGCCGCGATTCATTTTGATGCCGACGGGCGTAGCAAGGTGGCCGACTTTGGATTCGCTACCGCCATCGCTAAATCCCATATCGGTCCATCGACAGACATTCGCTACGCCAGCCCCGAGCAGGCGCAGCGCCTTGCGATCGATGGCAAAACTGACGTCTATACGTTGGCGCTGATCATGTTTGAAGCCATTACCGGAACAATTCCCCACGAAAAGAGTTCACCGGCCGAGACGCTCGCTGCTCGAATCGGAACGCCCCTGCCGTCACATCCTTCCATTCGCTCGTTGGACATGGTCTTAGCCCAGGCTGGGGCCTATGACGCCAAGTTCCGTCTCGATGCCGCTTCACTAACGACGCGCCTGCAGGCCACGGTCGGAACGCTTTCGAGTTCGGCCACCAATTCCGCTTCCATGGCCCCGACCAACGTGGTGGCCTCTGATGCTGCTCGAGTTACGAAACGTCCCGCCTTGGGTTTTCAGGCACCCTCTACCTCTGATGTATTGACGGGTGAGACGGCGCCCGTGCCACCGTCGACATTGATTGAAGGAATTGAGTCAGTTCGCTCTGTCGGTGAAGTACCGATGGGTGACTTTGAGAACTATCGCCCGGCGTCCAAGCGTCGGCGTTCATGGCTGCGCCCCGCATTGGCCGTCACGCTCTTTATATTCACGGCGGGACTAGTTGGGGGTTACGCCACGGGCATGTTCAAGCCCTCGCATACGGTGCCTTCAGTGCTGGGGCTCACTCAACAGCAGGCGCTCCAAATGGTCTCGGATAGCAACTTCAAATTAGAAATCACGGGCCGATCATTTTCTACGACAGTGGCCAACGGAATGATTGCTTCGCAGGAGCCGGCCGCAGGCACATCCCTGCAAGAGGGAGAAGTACTAGGCGTCACGATTTCACAGGGAGCACCACCGGTCGCCATCCCGACGGACATCATTGGGATGGACTGCGCTTCGGCGACCGAGGCCCTCGCAGCGGTGGGACTGAAGGCGACCTGCCCATCTTCGTCGGCCATTAAATCCACCAAGGTGCCCGCCGGACACGTGATCAAAGTCACCTATCAATCACAGACGAATCCGCCGTCGGTTTCCAAGGGTGCCACCGTGACACTGGTCTTGAGTCTTGGTAACGGTTCGGGCACGTCAACGACCACGACGACGGTGCCAACCAACGGGAACGGCCCGCGGGCAGTACCGAGCCTCGTTGGTAAAACTCGCGCGGAAACGTTCGCCCTCATGCACGCCGCGGGGCTCTACTTTGTCACTACTGGTCCAGGTTCCAATGATGGAACTTGGCACACCGTGGTTTCTCAGACGCCAGCTCCCGGAACCTCGATCAAGTGGCACGGCACGGTCCACATGACTGTCAAGTGAGTAGCTGCGACCTCTGCGAAGCCGCCCCGATAACGAAGCGGCACTATGAAGATGATCTCTGCTGGATTGCCGACTGCGAAATCTGCCTAGTGCCTATGGTCGTGTGGCGAGTTCACGATCCATTGCCACCGGACGAAATCAAAGCAATACTTCACCAACTTCTTGCGGCCGTGGCCGACCCCATTCTGGGGGAGGGTGGCTGGAAGGTCGATGACAATATGCGCAACATTCCAGACCACTATCACGCTCACGCCCGCCCACCTCATTTCTGGCTCCGCTAGGACGTTTTCTCCCCCGAGGCACTCCACTAAGGTGGGGAAACAATCTCTCTAGTTTGAAGGAGCACCATGGGAACTCTTGATGGTCGCGTAGCAATTATCACTGGCGCAGGACGAGGCATCGGCCGCGAGCACGCACTACTTTTTGCCGCCGAAGGCGCAAAAGTTGTCGTCAATGACCTGGGTGGCAACCTCGATGGTTCGAGCAGCGAGGGCACGCCCGCCGAGCAGGTTGTCGCCGAAATTAAGGCCATGGGCGGCGAGGCCGTTGCTAACCATGACGACATCACCGATTGGGAGGGTGGTCAGCGTCTGATCAATACCGCCATCGAGACCTTTGGCGACCTTCACGTCCTCGTGAACAACGCTGGAATCCTCCGCGACCGCGTCTTGGTCAACCTCTCTGAGGAAGACTGGGACTCAGTCATCAAGGTGCACCTCAAGGGCCACTTCGTACCCACCCGTCACGCCGCCACCTACTGGCGCGAGCAGGCCAAGCAGGGCAAGCAGGTCAAGGCTTGCATCATCAACACCAGCTCCACCTCGGGACTCATCGGCAACGTCGGTCAGTCGAACTACGGGGCGGCCAAGTCGGGTATTGCCTCGTTCACAGTCATCATCGCTGAAGAACTCGGTCGTTACGGTGTGCGTGCTAACGCCATCGCCCCCGCCGCTCGTACGCGTATGACTGAGTCGACCCCTGGTCTGTCGGACGTCGTTAAGGCGCCCACCGACGGCGCGACTTTCGACGCTTGGGACCCTGCCAACATTTCGCCACTCGTTGCCGCCTTGGCCGTGGAGGACTGCCCCGCCACCGGGGAAGTCTTCTTTGTGCAGGGTGGCACGGTCCGTCGTTTCCAGAACTGGACGATGAAAGAGACGCTTGAGAAGAACGAGCGTTGGACCGTCGCGGACTTGTCCGCAGAGTTGCCCAAACTGCTCAAGTGAGCAGTGACGAGACCAATCCTGGTCTCCGCGAAGATCCCGAGGCTCTCTTAAACCCACGGAGCGATCCAGGCGGCGGAGCTTTCGGCGCCCTGGGTGCCGAAGCGGGCAGTGACCTCAACTGGCTGAAGATGATTCGCCACCGTGTTCAAACACGGGTGGCCGTTTCATCCAAGTATCAGTGGTGGGTGCTGTGGAGCTTGCTGGCGGGACTGCTCGCGCTTAACTTCACTTTCACTGTTTTCATTGTCGACCTCCCGCAGGTGGCTAAGGAGTTCCACACCACCAAGGGGATTTTGACGTGGACGATGGTGGGACCGCTGCTGGCCAATGGATTGGCCGCGCCAATCTTCGGGAAAGCCGGCGACATCCTCGGGCATCGGCGCCTCTATCTCTTCGGACTAGCCGGTGCGGCCGTCTCGGCCGTCTTGACCGCACTCGCACCCACTGTGATTACGTTGCTCGGTGCCCGGGCCCTCGACGGTATCCAGGCTGCCGCAACCGGCACTGCTTCGGCCGCATTAATCAACCTGATGTTCCATCCTGACGAGCGAGTGAAGGCGATGGGGTGGTGGTCACTGATTGGCGCAGGCGGACCGGTCTTTGGCGTTACCCTCGGTGCTCCGATTATTGCGGCGTGGGGATGGCGGGCCCTCTTTTGGACCCAGCTCGTCCTGATCTTGATAGCGATGGTCGTCGTGTCGACCATTCTGCCTAGCGGCCGGGGAACGCCCGAAGAAGAGGTCATCTCGAAAGCGAAGGCTCGAAAAGAGTTCAAACAGATGGACTGGATTGGGAGCTGGACCCTGTCCTTCTCGGTCACCGCCCTCATGCTGGGACTGAGTTTCGGCGGTCAAGTGGGCTGGACGAGCCCACTGTGCATGGCGAGCTGGACCATCGCGGTGATCTGCATCGTGGCCTTCATCTATCGCATCCGCACGGCGGAGCGACCCCTCATCCCGCCGCACTACTTCGCCAAGCGCAACTTCGTGATGCCTATGTTCGTGCGAGCTTCAGCCAATTTCTCGTACTTCGGCGCTTTCTTCTTGTTCCCCATCTTGATGGAGCAGGGCTACGGGTACTCCATTGGCAAGGTGGGCGCTATCTCTATCGCCCGACCACTCACCTTCGCCATCTGTTCGCCGATTGCCGGCTATGTCGCCGTGAAGATTGGTGAACGCGTCAGTGCCATTGCGGGAATGACGTTCCTCACCATGTCCCTCTTCATGTTCTCGCTCCTGCAACCATCTACGGGCACGTGGGTTGTGGTAATCGCACTGGCGCTCTCGGGGCTTGGGATGGGCGTAGCGATGCCGAGCTCGAGTGCCATCATGGCCCACGCCGTGAACGCGAAAGAGTTTGGCGTCATGTCGGCCGCGCAGATGCTGGCCATGCAGGTGGGTGAAGTCGCCGGTATCCAGGTTCTAGAAACCGTTCAGTCGTCACTCGAGCACCGACGCGGGCTCTCTAATGCCATTCCTGGATCGGCCGAACTTCTCGGCACCTTCCATTGGCCCTTCGCCATTGGGGCGGTTGTCGGCTCTCTAGGCATCATCGCCGCGCTGTTTTTCAAACAGTTCGAACGCGATAAGAATCGCCTTACGAAGTAATTTGCTTCAACCGACTGAGCACCTGCTCGGCACGGGGATCTGGTTTCTGATTCTGGAGTGCCACGAGTTTGGACATATCACCCTCAACTCGGATTTTGCCTGCCATAAATGCCGACATGGCGGCTTGCGGCTGACCGTCGATTAGGAGTGCCTTGGCGGTCGCCCAGGTGATTGTGACCGTTAGGTGAGGATCGGCTGCATGTCCTTCTTCTAGGACCAAGGTGCCAACGCGGGTGTCGAGATTGGCCTGGATTTCTTGGCTCGAAAATGGAACCTCAGTCACGATCAGGTTCATGACCAATTCCACCGGTGCGGGGCCAATATCGCCCAGTGACTCACGAATTTGCCGTGCGGCTTCGAGCCATTCGGGACTTAGGAAATCATGCGCCATTTTGCGGGGCTCTTTCTACTCAGATTCCACGGTACCCGTGAACGGTAGGCTCAGATGCCATGACGACGAATATCATGCCCGGCTGCGAACCATTCTCTGCTTCGGGGGGTCGAGACGGCGTTCTCGTGCTCCACGGATTCACGGGAAACCCACAATCAATGCGCCCCCTGGCCGAAGCAATTGCCAATGCTGGCTACACCGTTGAACTACCGCGACTACCGGGCCACGGCACCACTGTCGAAGACATGATGACTACAGGTTGGGCCGACTGGTCGGGTGCGGCCGATGCGGCCTACCGCGAACTCGCCACACGTTGTGACCGTGTCGCCGTAGTTGGTCTTTCGATGGGCGGAGGCCTCACGGCCTTTGTTGCCGAAGAGCACCCCGACGTCACCGCGTTGGTTTTTATTAACGCGCTCGTCAAGCCTCCCGTTCAGGAGATGCGCGAAGGGCTCAAGGGGCTACTCGATGCGGGTATGGAAACCATGGAGTCAATCGGTTCCGACATCAAAAAAGACGGCAGTCAAGAGGCGTCCTATAACGCCACGCCACTCGCTTGTGCCGCCAGTTTGTTTGATGGCATCGAAAAGGTCTGGGAGCGTCTCGACACCATCAGCGCGCCGACGCTTATTTTGTCGTCCCGTGAAGATCACGTCGTGAGCAGTGACAACTCGGAAGACCTCGCTCGGATTGTTACGGGCTCGGTTGAGCACATCTGGTTGGAAGACAGTTACCACGTAGCCACCCTGGACAACGACGCATCACTGGTCGAAGCCCACACTGTTCGCTTCTTAGATTCAATTTTCTCGGCATGACCGAACCGCTCTCGCGAGATGATGTTGCTCACGTGGCCAAGCTGGCCCGTTTGCGTCTCACGGAAGATGAACTTGTTCGCTACACCGAACAACTAGGCAAAATCCTGGTCCATGCTCAAGACTTGAGCTCCCTTGATCTGCACGGCGTGGCGCCTACGGCCCACCCGTTTGGTCTGGTCAATGTCGTTCGCAATGACGAGGTTCGCGCGAGCCTGGACCCCGCTCCCGTATTGGCGCAAGCACCTGACGTTGAAGATGGGCGCTTTGCGGTACCGCGCATCGTGGGGGAGGCGCCGTGAAGTCCGCTCTTGAAATTGCCGCTGCGGTTCGTGGCGGTCAGTCCGCACTCGTGGCGGTAGAAGAGTCGCTGACGGCGATACGTGCACGTAATGAAGAGCTCAACGTCTTTCTCTACGTCGATGAAGATGGCGCCCGTGCAGCGGCCGCCCTCGTAGACGAGCGAGTTCGACGCGGCGAAGACCCCGGCCTGCTCGCCGGCGTGCCGATTGCCCTGAAGGACAACCTCTGCACCACCGGAATACCAACCACCTGTTCTTCCAAGATTCTTGAAGGATGGAAGCCCCCGTATAACGCCACGGTCGTAGACCGACTCGTGGCACAGGGTGCCATCTCGATGGGTAAGACCAACCTCGATGAGTTCGCCATGGGCTCCTCCACGGAGAATTCGGCGTTCGGTCCCACGCGTAATCCCCTGGACCCCGCTCGCGTCCCCGGTGGTTCTTCTGGTGGCTCGGCGGCCGCGGTGGCATCGAACATGACGCCTATCTCCCTCGGTAGTGACACCGGTGGATCAATCCGCCAGCCGGCGGCACTCTGTGGCCTCGTCGGCGTGAAGCCAACCTACGGTCTCGTCTCTCGATACGGCTTGATTGCCTTTGCCAGTTCACTCGATCAGATTGGCCCATTCGCTAACTCCGTCACTGACGCTGCACTTTTGCTCGAAGCTATTGCCGGTTACGACCCAATGGACTCAACGTCACTGCCTGAGTCGGCCCCATCTCTCATGGCCCACGTAAATGACGGAGTGGCCGGGAAGCGCATCGGTCTTGTCCGAGAACTAGTCGATGGTGCCGATGAAGATGTGGTCCGCGCTGTAAACAAGGCCGTGGAGACTCTGAAGGATGCCGGAGCGACGATTGTTGAGATCTCTATCCCGGAGCTCCACCTCGGCCTGTCGGCGTATTACATCATTGCACCAGCTGAAGCCAGTTCCAACTTGGCTCGCTTCGACGGAGTTCGATTCGGAAATCGCGTTGACGGTGAAGACGTTACGGCCATGATGGAAGCGACTCGGACTGCCGGCTTTGGTGCGGAAGTGAAGCGTCGCATCATGCTCGGCACCTACGCCCTGTCGACCGGGTACTTCGATGCCTATTACGGCCAAGCGCTCAAGGTGCGTACGCGCATGATTGAGGCGTTCGCCACGGCCTACCAGCAAGTCGACATGATCATTGGCGCCACGACGCCGTCGGTTGCCTTTGAGTTTGGTAGCAAGACGAACGATCCCATGGCGATGTACCTGAATGACGTCTTTACGATTCCCACCAACCTGGCGGGCGAAGCGGCTATTTCCGTACCGTTTGGTACCGGTGAGGCCAACCTGCCAATTGGTGTTCAGTTGCTAGGTCCCGGACGAAGCGAAGCACGTCTCTTTGCCGCCGCCCGTGTTCTCGAAATTGCGGATGGTCGAGCATGATGTTGCCAAATGGATGGGAAATGGTGGTGGGGCTCGAAGTCCACACCGAACTCAAGACCAAGACCAAGCTCTTTTGTGGCTGCGCCAATGAATTCGGATCCGCTCCGAACTCGCAGGTCTGCCCCATTTGTCTCGGACTGCCTGGATCGATGCCGGTGCTCAATGAGCGCGCGGTGGAGCTGGCCATGGCCATTGGCTTTGC